>JACQFZ010000072.1 GCA_016199745.1 Gammaproteobacteria bacterium | reverse complement strand
TAATAACGCCCAACCCACCGATGGCAAAGATAAAGAACAAACCCTACGGCATCTGCTGGCGAGTCGCCTTCGAATACTGCGCGGTACACGAGGTTGGTCGCAGGAACAGATGGCGGAGGTCAGTGGATTGCATCGCACCTATATCAGCTTGGTCGAACGCGCTAATTGCAACATCAGTTTGGACAACATCGAGCGTTGCGCCAATGCCTTCGGGGTTACAGCCGCCGAATTACTTGGCAGTGATGGAGTTGCAGAGGGACGTTCGGTACTCGCATCGTCGAAGCGCGAGGCCAAGAAAAAGCGCAAGCGCTAAATACCCTCGGTGGCAGGGTGTGCCGGAAAGTGTGCGGAACCTACGTGACACGGCGATGTTTCTCCGCTCATTACTGCTCACAATGACAGGTGGTACGTGCCATAAGGTAAGACCCCGCGCGCTTACGATGAACCTCTGTATAAAGCACGCCACTTGATCGAAAACTTCTTTGCCAAGCTCAAGCAATTCCGCGCCATCGTCACCCGCTACGACAAGCGGAAGCGTAACTTCCTCGCCGGTATTTATTGTGCGGCGATTTGGGTTTGGTTGGTTTAATTGATGACACGCCCTAGTTTTCGGTCGGACTAACGCAATTTTTACAGCAGTTTCGTCCGCTCTTTACCGCAACGAGCGCAACGTTCGACCGTGACCAATTTGCCGAGCTTCACGTCGAATTTGCGCTCGGTGGCGATTTGCCACTTATGAAAACCGCTGCGGCACAGCGTTTGACCCTCGCCGCGCGCTCGTGCCGACGGCCGTTTGAATTTAACGACGTCGCCCATCAGTCACCTACCTTGAGGCAAGCTTTGACCGAATCATAACGCGGCTCCCAGCCGAGCTTGCGGCGGGCGGCGCTGGTGTCGAGGGTGATGTCGTACCGAGCCTTTTCCAGCCATGCCGGATCGATGCCGATGTTGAGCCGGTGGCCGGCGCGCAATAACGCATTGGCGATCGGAAAGGGCAGGCCGATGAGGCCGCCATTCCGCTCCCACTGCATCTCGTGCAGCGCCGCCGCGTTGGCACAGGCGAGATTGAACGCACCGCTGACATCCTTGACCAGCGCCAGCATCACGGCTTGGCCGACGTCGTCCTCGTGGACACATTGCAACCGCGGGTGCGGTGTCGCCAGGCGCACGCTAAACGGTAGTCGCAACAGCGCATTCGCCGCTCGCGCCTGCGGGCCGACGATCAGGTGTGGTCGTAGGCGGATGATTTTTTGGTCGCTATTGACCGATTCGAACACATCCAACCATTCCTCGAAGGCGACCTGGTCCTCGACCCAAGCGAGACCGGGCGTGGCCAGGCGTGGGTGTTTTTCGCTCATCGGCCGTTCGCGCGCCGGCAGTTGGTAGACCGCCGCCGTGGATAGATGCACCAGGCAGCCGACGCCCTGCTGGGCCGCGCAGCGGAACAGGTTCTGCCCGCCTTGGAGCTGGAGGTCGCGCTGCTGTTCGTGTTCTCGATCGGCGGGATAAGGCACGTGGATGACGGCTTTCATGCCGGCCATGAGCCGGGCGATCTGCGGCGAGCGTACGTCGAGCAGCACTTGGGTGAAGCGTTCGTGGCTGAACGACGTTTCCTGCCAGTCCAAACCGATAATTTGCTCGATGCGGCTATCGGCCGCCAACACCGGCAAAAGTGCCTGCGCCAGGCGCGAAGCGCTACCGGCAACGAGTACTTTCATGTTTTTGCGCGCACGCGGCTAGGGAAGATGACGGTTAGGATAGACCATGGTTCTTATAAATTAACGACTTAATTGGCTGGCGCCGCGTTTTCGGGTCGAACTGACTAGACTCAGGATTCAGGCCCAATAGTTGCTTCGTTGGGGTCGACAACCCCGGTTACGGGGTCGGGAGCAGGTCAACGTGGGAATCGAATCGGTCAGCCGCCGGGCTCGCCTGTGGGCCGTCGCTTTTGCGGCGTTGTGCGGGTTATTGCCTTTATCCATGGCGTTGGCCGGGTTCGGGGTGCCGCCGATTCGCATTGGCGTGTCGCTCGGCCTGACCGGTACGCACGCCGAGGTCGCGCGATTGCAGCAGTGCGCCTATCAGCTATGGGAATCGCAGGTGAACGAGCGCGGTGGCATTCTCGGTCATCCGGTGCAAATGGTAATCCGCGACGACCAAAGCCAGCCGCAAGTAGCGGCGCAGATTTACCAAGAATTTATCGAAACCGCCAAGCTCGACTTCGTATTCGGTCCGTATACCAGTCCGATCACCGCCGCGGTCGCACCGATCGCCGACAAGAATGGTTATCCGATGCTCGCCGCCGGCGCCGCCGCCGACGACATCTGGAAGCACGGCTACCAAAATGTTTTTGGCATGTGGGTGCCGGCCGGCCGTTACACCATCGGCTTCTTGGAATTGTTGTCGGCCGCAGGCATCGAGCGCGTCGCCATCGTTACGGTCGACGATATTTTTTCCGTTTCCGTCGCCGAAGGCGCAAAGCGCTGGGCGCCGGCCTACGATCTACACGTCGTCGACTACCGCGTGTTGCCGAAGAAAAATCCAGACATGGTGGCGGCGGCGAAGGCGGCGCGCGACTCGCGTGCACAAGCGCTGTTGTTGGGTGGTTTATTGGACGAATCGATCGCCATGCGGCGGGCGCTCAAGCAGATCGGTTGGACGCCGGCGGCGTTCTACGCTTCGGTCGGGCCGACACTAGAAAAGTATCGCAACACGCTCGGTGCCGATGCCAACGGCACGTTCTCGACCTCGATTTGGGAGCCGAAGGAAAACTTGCGGTTGCCGGGCTCGAGCGAATTTCTGCGGGCCTACCTCGGGCGCTATCACGAGCTGCCGTCGTATCACGCGGCATCAGCTTTTGCCGCCGGCCAAATTTTAGAGCAAGCCATCATCAAGGCAGGCGGCACCGACCGCAGCGCCGTGCGCCACGCGTTGGCGACCATGGATGCCGAAAGTATCATTGGCCGTTACGCGGTCGATCGCACCGGCGTGCAAATTAAACGCTTCCCGCTGATCGTCCAGTGGCACGACGATCAGCGCGAAATCGTTTGGCCGCCGGAGTTGGAGACGGCATCGCCCGTCATCAGGAAATAACGGCATGCGGCCCAACGCCAGCCCGTTTTACCGAACACTGGCCTTTCGGGTGTTGCTGCCGATTGTCGTCTTCGGTTTGGCGTTCGGTGGATTGTTGATCGGCTCGGTGCGGTCGGTGGTATTGGAATTCGTCGATCAGCAGGCGACCAATGACCTGCGCTGGGGCGCGAACAGCATCTTTCAGATTATCGATACCAATCTCGACGAGCTGCAGCGCGCCGGCAAGAGCAGCGACCCGTTGGCGTTGCGCCATCGTAAAGTCACCGCGCTCACGCAGATCGAAGATTTCGCCCGCGCCAATCAACTGGCGGTGGTGGTGCACGATGTAGCCGCGCGCCGTTCGTTCGATCTCGGCGGCGAGCTGGCGAACCCGGCCGGCCAGGAACGGTGGTTCATGCCGACGCAGCGGCGTTATACGCACGTCATCAATTTCGAACCGTGGCGCTGGGAAATCACCGTCGTTCAGGACAATCGCGTGTACGTCGCGTTATTGAATCGGTTGATGATCGGCGCCGGGCTGGCGACGGTGTTTCTGGTGGTGGCGCTGAGCGTTTGCATCTTTTATTTGACCGTGCGTGCCGGCCGGCCGATCCGCAAAATTATCGGCGACCTCGAAAAAAATCGTCCGCCGCAATATAAAGGAATCGCCGAGTTCGAATATCTTAGTCGTTCCATCGCCAACATGATGGACGCGGTGCAGGAGCAATCGCAGTTGTTGGAGATGACCTTCGCCAATATCGGTGAGGGCCTGTGCGTGTTCGACAGCCGCATGCGCGGGCTCGCGTGTAACACAAAATTCTTCGAAATCTATGCATTGCCCGTCAGCATGTTGCCGGGCGATCTGCGCGTCAGTGCCGTGTTGAAACAGGCGCTTGGCGTTCCGCGGTATCTGTCGCGTGAACCGTCCAGCGAGCCGATTTGTTTCGAGCACGCCCGGCCCGACGGTCGAACCATTGAAGTGCGCGTGCACGCGATGGGTGACGCGCGTTACGTCAGCACGCACGAGGACATTACTGAGCGCAAAGCGGCCGAGGAGCGCGTGCGCCATGTGGCAACGCATGACGCGCTGACCAATAAACCGAATCGGTTTCTGTTCCAGGATCGCCTGCATCAGGTGTTGAAGGCATCGCGCCGCACCGGTCAGAAGGGCGGCATCCTATTTATCGATCTCGATCGATTCAAAGACGTCAACGATTCGCTCGGTCATGAAGTCGGCGACGAGTTATTGAAGGAAGTTGCCGCTCGGTTGAGCGCCACGGTGCGCGATGCCGACACCGCCGCTCGTTTCGGCGGCGACGAATTCGCCGTGTTAATTCCGACGGTGACCCAGCCGGAAGAGTTGGCGCGCGTGGCCGAGCGTTTGATCGAGAGCATCTCACGGCCGCTGCCGTTGGCCGGCACGACGCTACAGACCGGCGCCAGCATCGGTATTACCCTCTTCCCCGACGACGGCGCTGATGCGATCGAGCTCATGCGCAATGCCGATATTGCGTTATACGAGGCCAAGGCCGCCGGCCGCGGCCAATACCGCTTCTTTACCCAGGCGCTCAATGCCCGCGTGCAGGAGCGCACGGCGTTGAGTAGCGATCTGCGTGGTGCCTTGGCGCAGAATCAGTTCGTCGTGCACTACCAGCCGCAAGTGGACTTGGCGAGCGGCACTATCATCGGTGTGGAAGCATTGCTGCGCTGGCAGCATCCGCAGCGTGGCCTGATATCGCCGGTGTTGTTCATTCCGCTGGCCGAACAGAGCGGGTTGATCTCTAGCATCGGCGAGTGGGTATTGCGCGAGACGTGTGTGCAATTGCGCGGCTGGCTCGACGCCGGCTTCCATTTGCGCGCCGCGGTCAACGTGTCGGCGGCGCAGATACATCGGCATGATCTAGTGCAGGTGGTTAAGCATGCCATCGCCGATTACAACATCCCACCCGAGTCGCTGGAGCTCGAGATTACCGAATCGACCTTCCTGGAAGACCCGACCAAGGCGATCAAGACGTTCGAGCGCTTGCGCGACTTGGGCGTGCACATTGCACTCGACGATTTCGGTACCGGCTATTCGTCGCTGTCGTATCTGCGGCGCTTGCCGCTGACCAACATCAAAATCGATCGCAGCTTTATCAACGACATCGCCAACCGCGCGATCGATGCTTCCATCGTCCGCAATATCATTGCCATGGCGCACGGCCTTGGGCCGATCCGGGTGACGGCCGAGGGTGTGGAGGAAAAGGTGCAATACGAGAAGTTATTGCAAATGGGTTGCGATCACGGTCAGGGATATTTTTTCAGTCGACCGGCGACGGCGGATAAAATTGGCGGGCTGCTATCGGCACGTTTTTCGGTTCGGTTAGGGCGGGCAGTGAGTTAGGCAGCGTCGGCTGGATGGTGAATGCCGGGCGTTTTGTTGGCCGGCGATGACCTTCGCTTCCTAGCGATGGCACTTTTATTAGTGCGGAGAGTCGAAGTACCTCACTACCTTTTGTAACTGTTCTTTAATACCTGTTAGGCTTTTCGCATGCGTCGTCTCGCCGATGCAAGCCGTGGCCTCGACAGCGTCGTGCTGTTGTTTCTGTTTGGGCTGTTTCTGTTGTTTTCCCCTTTTACCTTCTGGTGGGCGGCGCATGCGCGGGTTTGGTACCTGCCGTATCTGCTGTGGCTCGGATTCATCGCCTTGATTGCCATCGTTAGCTGGCACTATCGCCATGAAGTTTGAGCTTTGGATCCTGTTCCTCGCCTGTGTCGCTTATCTGTTATTACTTTTCTTGATCGCCTACGGCGCCGAGCGCGGCATCATTCCGGCGCGCATCGCCCGGCATCCGTTGACGTACGTATTGTCGCTGGGTGTGTACGCAACCTCGTGGACCTACACCGGCAGCGTCGGTTTCGCGCAGACCCAGGGCTATAACTTTTTGACGATCTATCTCGGCGTGACGCTGGCGTTCGCGCTGACGCCGGTATTGTTGATGCCGATCCTGCGACTCACACGCGATTACCAGCTGACCTCGATCGCCGATCTGTTCGCGTTTCGGTTTCGGCATCAGGCGACCGGTGTGATCGTGACGCTGTTCATGTTGATCGGTTTGTTGCCGTACATTTCGCTACAAATCCGCGCCGTCACTGAATCGTTGCGGGCGTTGACGTTGCAAGCGACACCGGCAATGTTGGCGTTCGGCTTCTGCGCCATTTTAATTCTGTTCGCCATTTTGTTCGGCGCACGGCACGCGTCGGCGCGCGAGAAACACGAAGGGTTAGTGGTGGCGATCGCTTTCGAATCGGCGGTGAAGCTGGTGGCGCTCGCCGCTGTCGGCGGCTTCGCTATTTTCGGTTTATTCGGCGGCATCGATGGCATGGACCAGTGGCTGACGCGCCATCCCGGGCGGCTCGAGGCGTTGTACCAGCCGGTGCGTGAAGGGCCGTGGATGACGCTAATGCTGTTGGCGTTTGCGGCGGCATTTCTGTTGCCGCGGCAATTCCACATGGCGTTTACCGAGAACATCGATCCGCGCACGCTGCCGATGGCGAGCTGGGCGTTTCCATTGTTCCTATTATTGTTGAATCTGCCGATCGTACCGATCCTTTGGGCCGGCGCGCAGTTTCATCCCGGCGCTAATCCGGATTACTACGTGCTCGGCATCACGCTGGTGAGCGACTCGGCGTGGTTGTCGACGCTCGCATTTGTCGGCGGTGTGTCGGCGGCGAGTTCGATGATGATCGTCGAGACGCTGGCGTTGGCAGCGATGTGTCTCAATCATTTGATCTTGCCGATGAGCTTCGGCGCGGGCGAGCGCCCATACGAGAACTTGTACGACCGGTTGTTGTGGTGGCGGCGGTTGCTGATTGCCGTGATCATTCTCGCCGGCTACGGTTTCTATCGCTTGCTCGAAGACAATCAAAGCTTGGTCGAGCTCGGTTTGATTTCGTTCGTTGCGGTCGCGCAGTTTTTGCCTGGGGTTCTCGGGTTGCTTTATTGGCGGCGGGCGACGCGCGTCGGCTTCATCAGCGGTTTGCTTGCCGGCGGCATCGTTTGGGGATTGGCGTTGCTGTTGCCCCTGTTCGAACGCTCAGGCCTGGTCCATACCAGTATTCATCTGCAAGAGTGGTTCGGCGCCAGCGGCGACAACGCCATCGTTTTTGGTACGTTCTGGTCGCTGGCCGTCAACAGCTTGTTGTTCGCCGGCTTGTCGTTGGCAACGCGTCTGACCCATGAAGAGGCCGACGCCGCTCGCGCTTGCGCGCGCGAGATGGCGCCGCCGCGCGGCTTTGTCGCAACTGGCTCGGCGCAACAGCTCACCGATCAGCTGGCGCGCGTCGTCGGCCCACAGACCGCCGAACAGCAAGTGCGGCAAGCGTTGGCCGATTTGCAGATGAGCGACACCGAACAACGGCCGACGCAGTTACACCGATTGCGCGAGCGCATCGAGCGCAATCTGTCCGGTTTGATCGGGCCGTTGTTGGCGGGCAACGTCGTCAAGCAACGTTTGCGGTTCGATGCGCGCGCGCCGATCGCGCTGGCCGACACCATGCGCTTCATCGAAGACCATCTGCAAGATTCGCGCACGCGCTTGGAGGGCGTGGCCGCCGAGCTCGACGCGTTGCGCCGTTACCATCGGGAGATTCTGCAAGAGTTGCCGCTCGCGGTTTGCTCGCTCAGTCCGGCCGGTGAAGTCGTCATTTGGAATCATGCGATGGAGGTGCTGTCCGGTCTCGCTGTCGCCAATGTCAGCGGCGCGCCGCTAGCGCAGTTGACCGAGCCCTGGGGCAATTTGCTGCGCGGATTCATCGCCGCCCACGAGCAGCATCTGTATAAGCTGCAAGTGAACATCCGCGGGCGCTCGCGTTGCTTTAACCTGCACAAGGCAGCGATCGAGCAATCGAATGCGCTCGAAGACGGCGGCGGAATGGTGATTCTGGTCGAAGATCTGACCGAGCGGCAGATGCTGGAAGCGGAGCTGGCGCATTCCGAGCGTCTTGCCTCGATCGGTCAGATCGCCGCCGGCGTCGCCCACGAAATCGGCAATCCGCTTACCGGCATTGCCTCGCTCGCGCAAAATTTACGCGATGAATCCGATCCGGCGATCGTGCAAGAGAGCATCGCCTTGATCCAACAACAGATCCGCCGCATCAGCGATATCGTTCAACTATTGGTGACGTTTAGTCATGGTGGCGTGCCGACCGACTGTGCGCTCGAGCCGGTCGCGCTGTCGGCGTGCGTAGAAGAAGCGGTACGCTTAGTGCGGCTGTCGCGCGCTCGTCAACAAGTGCATTGCGTCAATCATTGCGACCCGGCGATCGTTGTCGTCGGCGATCATCCGCGGCTGGTACAGTTGTTCTTAAATCTACTGACCAATGCCTGCGATGCTTCGAGTCCCGGTGATACCGTCGAAGTGCTGGCGATTGTGGAAGACGAGTTGGTGCGGATCGAAGTGGTCGATCGCGGCGCCGGTATTCCTGAGGAGTTGCGCGAGCGCGTGCTCGAGCCGTTCTTCACCACTAAGCAACCGGGCGCGGGCACTGGTTTGGGATTACCGCTGGCGTTCAACATTGCTACCGATCACGGCGGCAGCATGACGATCGATAGCGTTGTCGGTCGCGGCACGCGCGTGATCGTGCGGCTGCCGGCAACGCGCACGGCACGCGATCGGCGTTCATGGCGATTGGAGGTGTAATGCGGCGAATTTTGATTGTCGAAGACGAGGTCGTGATTCGGCAGGCGTTACGGCGCTTGCTCGAGCGCAACGGTTACGATGTCGCCGATGTCGGTTCGGTCAGCGAGGCCGAAGGCAACGGCGATCTGACCTCGTTCGATCTCGTCATTGCCGATCTCCGCTTACCCGGTGCCGCCGGCACCGACATTATCGGCAAATGTGCGCCGGTGCCGGTGTTGATCATGACCAGCTACGGCAGCGTCAAATCCGCGGTCGAGTCGATGAAGCTCGGCGCCGCCGACTACATCACCAAGCCGTTCGATCACGACGAGATGTTGCTGGTCGTGCAACGCCTAGCCGAGCAACACCGGCTCGAACGGCGCGCGCAAGCGCTCAAGGCCGACGTCGAGCGCATATATCCGGTCGGTGGCATGGTCGGCGCGAGCGGTGCGATGCGCGAGACCTTCGAACGTATCCGCAAAGTGGCGCCGACCGATTCGACGGTGCTGATTCTCGGCGAGTCCGGCACCGGCAAGGAGCTGGCCGCGCGCGCCGTGCACGAGCTCAGCAAGCGTAAAGACGCCGCCATCATCGCCGTCAACTGCGCCGCTATTCCCGATACGTTGATCGAGCCCGAACTATTCGGTCACGAGAAGGGCGCCTTCACCGGCGCTATTGCCGCGCATCGCGGTCTGGTCGAGGTCGCCGACGGCGGCACGCTGTTCCTCGACGAGATCGGCGAGCTGCCGGCCGCCGCGCAAGCACGCTTGCTGCGCGTGCTGCAAGAAGGCGAGATCCGCCGTGTCGGCAGCCCGCACGCGCGCAAGGTCAACATCCGCTTGATCGCCGCCACCCATCGCAATCTCGAGCAAGGCGTAGCCGACGGCTCGTTCCGCGCCGATCTCTACTTCCGTTTGCGCGTCGTCGAAATCCGCTTACCGCCGTTGCGCGAGCGCGGCGTAGACATCGACGCGCTCGCGCAATTTCTGTTGAGCAAAACTTGCCGCCGCCTTAACCGTCCGCCGCTGACGTTGTCCAGCGCCACCATCGCCGCCATTCGCGATTACGATTGGCCCGGCAACGTCCGCGAGCTGGAAAACGCCATCGAGCGTGCCGTCATCTTGTGCGAAGGCGACCAGATCACACCGGCGTCGTTGGCAATCCATGCAGCGCCACCCGCCGAAGTCGCCAGCACCGATCCATCGCTGTCGCTGCAAGATTACTTTCGCCACTTCGTACTCGAAAATCAGGATCGCCTGACGGAAACCGAAATCGCCAAGCGTCTCGGCCTATCGCGCAAGGCGTTGTGGGAACGGCGCCAACGTTTCGGAATTCCGCGGCCGAAGGAATAAAAATGTAGGGTGGGCAATTTGTTGCCCACGCGGAGTTGCAGAAGAAAAATTCAGAGATTGCTATTCGCCGCCGAGCTGTCCTGACCGTCGTCCATGAGACTGCGAACATCATCCGCGCATTGGATTTTGCAGTGCGCGACACCTTCGTTTGGTATTAGTTGCTGGCGCCGCCAAAAATCAAAAGCAGTAAAGGGAGAACAATATGCACAAGATGTGTCACCCGCGGTCTCCCCGGCGATCCTACATGCATAGCGCGCGACGTAAACATATCGCATAGCGAATCATCGTCTTCAGTAACAATTAAACGGAGTTTAATTCTATGTCTATATTCCTCGTGCGACACGAGGCTGTGTCGTGAAGTTGTTTTCCCAAGGAGGGAGAAAACCACCGGTGTCACCCGGTGACGCTAGGGATCTGAATCAAGAGCGATCCTAACAATGTAACAAAGCGCGCGGTACGGCGCGGGGCGGTAAGC
>JACQFZ010000071.1 GCA_016199745.1 Gammaproteobacteria bacterium | reverse complement strand
ATCCTTATCATTCAATCGAGCAACCGGGTGCGGGTAAACCAAGCCTTTGATTCAGCGCGAGCCGTGTGATGGGAAACTATCAAGCACGGTTCTTGGAGGAGCCCCGGTAGGTAACTGCCGGGGCTTACTCGCCAAGAATGCGTTGATTACCGAGTACACCGTTGGTGGCGCGAATAACATTTTTAGTGGGAGAGCCCGCGAAATTATCACGATCAGTTTCGTCGAAATAGAGTCGCGCTACACGGCTTATGACGACCAAGGCAAGGCTCAAGCGCCCATATCGGTCGCCTTCGACACGGCGACGAATACCAAAAAATAATTGAACAGCTAAGGAAGGAGGCTTTTGTGTCGACAATAAAGACAATCGACGGTATTACGTATGAAGAGCTATCGTTAGAGGAATTTGAAGAGGATCTTTTTCACCTTGCCGGCGAAGATTATCAGGCGATGAGCACCTTGATGACGGAATTGAAGGACGCGATATGGCAAGAAGTCATGCGCTCCGCGAACGGCAAAAAAGCCGGCAAAACGCCGACGCAGATTATGGTGGAGCGCCAGGAATATCAAATCAAACACCGAAAGCTGATTAAGATCCAAAGAAAGGCGGCTAAACGGCTCGAAAACCGAGAAAGAAACAAACATCTTGCCTATCTGAACTTGAGCCTGTGGGCTGCCGGTCGTGTCGGCCCGGCTGGCACTGACGATCACCATATTGTGTCGTGGAATGACCTACGCGCGCTGCGTGCACGGGCAATCCTCAGACAGTTTGGCATTGAGGTTGATGATGAATGCAACGGCGCCGCATTGCCATCGGGCAAAAAGAATGTGCCACACCCGGATATGCCGAACGCGTGCGCGCATAAAACGGTCCATACGAATGTTTACTATGTCAATGTAGAATTTCTTCTGGAAGGGCTGGCGGTAGACCCCGACACAACGAAACAGAATGTTGTCGACCTTTTGCGGGAAATTGCTAGACAACTGACGGAAGGAACATTCCCGCTCAAGAATAGGCTCGATGGAAAAGCTGTTTAAAGAGGCTCATGACTATGGCTGTTTACATCCTTGATACAGTGACCAACGACCCGAAGCGCGGGACGTTAGTATTTACCAAAGAATATGAAGAGAAGAACGAGCCAGCTTATCGGTTCGGAGGCCAACCAAAAACAGAGTGGAAGCCGATTCGTCTCCAATGGTTTTTGCGTAAGAACCAGAAACGCAAAAATCTAATAATTGGCGATTTTGTTTTGGTGTTTGGCGCCGGTGTAAACGTGGCGTTAAACGAAAAGGCTAAAAAGGTTCTTGAGCCTGTGTTGGGCAACGACGCGCAATTCCTACCCGTTGAAGTAGTAGGCGAAGAGACTGACGCATGGTATTTGCTCAACGTTGTTAATAGGATTGATAATTCGGTGTCCGTCGAAAAGAGCCACTATATTGAGCTTCCCGGCGGAAAACGTGTGTTGCAGCGCCCAGTTTTTAATGAACAAAGCATTCCGGAGAACCGCGTATTTGTTTATCCGAATGCATATATCAGCGCAATAGTGCGGGGTGAACGTTTGAAAGAGCTTGTCGTAACCCACAAGCTAACCGGGCTTAAGTTTACACCCTGCGAAACATTGGAAGAGGGCTTACTGCCAAAGGGCGCCACCGGTTAAGTATCAACACCACAGGGCGTCGCGAACACATTGCGCGCCCCGCTCTTTTCCGTCGTTCCCTATTTGCGTCTCTCATTCGGAACCAGCTCTATCTGTCCGCCGCCTTTCAACAATAAGGATAGGCAACGCAGCGTCGCGCGTGTCGACGACTCGCTTAGTACATGAACATAACGTTTCTTCTTGAAGAATTGGCGCAAATTCCAGACACAACGCGGGACGACATTGTTACTTTGTTGCAAGATATCGCCAAACAATTGACGGATGGCGTTTTTCCGTTGCATGTTGAGATAGAGAATCAGCGAAAGAAGGAGGTTTAGTTATGACGATTTACAGCCTTAGTGCAGCGAATAGCGGCTCGAAAGAGGGCGATTTGGTTTTTGCACGGGAACAGGATGCAAGCAATTCCCGATTTCGCGGTATGCCGAAAAAAAACTGGAAGCCGATTCAATTCGTCTGGTGTCCAGATGATAACCAAAAACGTAAGGATCTTGTTATTAATGATTTTGTTCTGGTGATTGGCGCCGGCGTCGACATCGCGCTAAACAAGCGCGCCAAAACGATACTTGAGCCTGCATTGAGCGGCGACGCAGAGTATCTGCCGATTGAAGTCGTCGGCGAAGGAACTGACCCATGGTACTTACTGAACGTAACTAATCGAATCGACGACGCGATAAGTCTCGAAAAGAGCGACTACATGGAGCTTTCCAACGGGAAGCGCATCCTTACTCGCCCCACCTTCATCGAGAAGAAAATTCCCGACAACCGGATATTTGTCTATCCGCATGCTTATCAAAGGGCAGTGGTAAAAGGCGAATTGTTGAAGGAGCTTGTTTCTGCTCACAAACTAACCGGTCTGAATTTTCATCTCTGTGAAACTGTAGAAGACGGGGTGCTCCCGAAAAGCGCGGCGGGTTAATGATGAGCGAGCTGGACCAGATGTATTAGCGCTGTTCGAAAAATTCGAAACCGGACCAAGGTGTCAGAATTGAATGGCACTGATTTAAGAAATTTCACCGTCATAACAGCAGCGTTCCCTCTCCCCTTGCGGGAGAGGGGGAACCTTACCAATGTAATATCACCCCTCTCCCCGGCCCTCTCCCGCAAGGGGAGAGGGAGTGGCGGTGGATAGGCTTCGGCTTTTGCTTTAAGTAAGTGCCATTCGTGTCAGAATTGTTGAATCGATAAATTAACGCATCATCGATCACGTTCGGGTAACAATCGATGCATGCAATCGGCGGTGGCGCACTTTTCAACGATACTGACCCTTTGATTCGATGCTGACCCTTTGATTCGATGAGTAAGTAATCCACAAATTTATTTGCTGGCTTTGCCTCCGTTCATCCCAGTGCTGTGACCGCCAATCAAGTTCTGCTTGTTCTGTCGCTACACGCGCTCGTATTTTGGGAAATCGTTGCCGCCGTCGTTGATGTCATGCGGCGAGTAGAACACTAAGAAAAAATAAGCAATTGTCAAAAGGGATCATCGATGAGCTCCATTCGTTCGCGCGTAGCGGCCGCAGTTCTTGCGGTCGCTGTATTATTGGCCGGTTGTGGTGGTAGCAGCACATCGGATACGCCGTCGAATGATTCTCCGCCGCCATCTACGCCAAGTCCGCAACCGACTCCCGCACCTACACCGACGAGTTATCTGCTCACGATTGCCGCTTCCGGTTCGGGTCGTGTCAGTTCCGGCCCCGCCGGCATCGAGTGTGGTAATGACTGCAGTCAGTCCTACACCGACGGCACGGAAGTCACGCTGACAGCGACGGCGAATTCCGGTTATACGTTCAGTGGCTGGACCGGCGCCTGTTCCGGCGTAAGTCCGTCGTGCAAAGTGACGATCAACGCCGCAATTAACGTTGGCGCCGGTTTTGTCGCCAACATCGGCCGCGGCGCTACTTATTATGTCGCCACCAGCGGTAACGACAACAACAATGGATCGAGCAGTGCACCGTGGCGCACGATCGCTTATGGCGCCAGCCGGCTGGCAAGCGGCGATACACTCATCGTTCGTGCCGGCGAGTATTTCGATTTGGCTAACTTCATCAATACTCGCCATCGACCGATTGCGAGCGGCACACCGGCGGCGTTTACGACCATCCGCGCGGAAACACCGTTCTCGGTACGTATCCTTAACACCGGAAGCTTGGACTACTGGGACGCACCGGTATTTCTACAAGGCAGCGTGGCGTCGCTCGGACAAACCGTGACCGATAGTTATATCCACGTCGACGGTTTCATCTTCGACATCCGGAACAGTCTTAACCCGGCGTATATGGGTTGGATCTACGGCCATCACAACAAAATCACGCGCTCGATATTCCGTCGTGTCGGTAATGTCGACAATTACGGCGGTTGGGTAACGTTGATCGGCGATTACAACTTGGTCGAGGACGCGGCTGGTGTCGGTGCCGCGCGCTACGGTTTTATCACCGGTGGACCGAGCGCCACCTCGCGCAACAATATTTTCCGGCGCGTCGTCGGCCGCATCGACTACACCAATTCGACCGAGCCGAAGGCGACCTTCTCGGTTTACGGCAACGACGGCTTGGTCGATGAGGTACGCGATCACCTGTTCCAAAATTGCATCGCCATCGATGGTCGCCGCGGCCCGCGACCGATTGCGGATAACGACACTTACGGCGGCTTCTATTTTCCGAAGAACGCCATGAACGCTACCATTCAAGGCAGCATCGTCCTGAACACTGAGGTTGGTTACGCCGGTTACTTCGTGAAGGAGTTGTCGGGTCGGAACATCAAGGTCGAACACTCGGTCGCTTGGGATATCTGGAACACGACATCGGACGTTTCCGGCGTGCGTGCCAACGGTAACGTCGATACCGCCGCGCTGATCTTCGACCACATGACCATCGGTCGTAGCGGCGTTAATCCAATGTACGGTTACACCAATTGGGATCACGCACCCACGAAGCAGCTGACGAATACCTTCTTTTATAACAACACCGGCATACGTATCGGCACCAACCAAGGCTGGACCAGCGAAACGAACAACGCCTTCGCGCCGGCCGCGCAAGCGGAGGGAAGTCATCCGGTGACGACCGGCCTCAACCTGCGTTACGTCGTGCGGCCCGAGCCCGGCTCGGGCCTAATCGCCGCCGGCAGCGGCGGCAGCGATATCGGCGCCACCATTCTTTATCGTTACGGCGCAAGCGGCACACTCTGGGGCGAGGCCGGTTACGACCAGCTAACGACCGAGTCGTTGTGGCCGTGGCCGTATGAGGCACAGATCAAGGCCGTGTTTGCCGAACCGAACGACCCGCCAGCCGGCAATACGCCGAGTAGCAACGACACAGTGCGCGGTTTTTGTGCAACACGGGCGCGGCTCGACGGCGTCAATCCGGTCACTCTGACCTCGTACATTTGGGAATACCTGGGTAATCCAATTCCCGCCGATATTTACCGGTAACATCCACGGCAAGTCCGGCCTAATGGGTTAGCACCTTGGCCCATTAGGCCCGATCGCATATAGTGTGGGCAGTTTCCAGTTTCGAGTTGTACCCACCTTAAACATGCAAATCCTCGTCAATGGCGAGTCTCGCCAATTCGAGCGGCCACCGACGGTCGCCGAGCTACTTACCGTTATGGGCCTGGCCGAACGCCGCGTCGCTGTCGAAGTAAACCGCGAGATTGTGCCGCGCAGCCGGCATACTGAGCACCGGCTCGACGAGGCCGATCGGGTCGAGGTGGTGCATGCGATTGGGGGAGGATAAAGATGGTTACATCGGTGACAGGAATGACTCGCAGTGAGCCGACCGTAGACGACGCGTTGGTTATCGCCGGGCAACGCTACCATTCACGTCTGCTCGTTGGCACCGGCAAATATAAGGATATGGAGCAGACCCGGCGTGCGGTCGAGGCGAGTGGGGCGGAGATCGTGACGGTGGCGATTCGCCGCACCAACATCGGCCAGAATCCGAACGAGCCGAGCTTGCTCGATGTGTTGCCGTTGAACAAATACACGTATCTTCCGAATACTGCCGGTTGCTACACCACCGACGACGCCGTGCGCACTTGTCGTCTCGCGCGCGAATTGTTGAATGGCCATGATCTGGTCAAGCTCGAAGTGTTGGGCGACGAGAAGACGTTGTTTCCCGATATCCCGCAGACGCTTGAGGCCGCACGTATTCTTATTAAGGATGGCTTCAAGGTAATGGTGTACACCAACGACGACCCGATCGTCGCCAAGCGGCTCGAAGACATGGGCTGCGTCGCGGTAATGCCGTTGGCGGCGCCGATCGGTTCCGGGCTCGGGATCCGCAATCCGTACAATATTCGTTTTATCGTCGAGGCGGCGAAGGTGCCGATTTTGGTCGATGCCGGCGTTGGCACTGCCAGCGACGCGGCGTTGGCGATGGAACTCGGTTGCGACGGCGTGCTCATGAACACGGCGATCGCGTTGGCACAAAATCCAGTGCTAATGGCGAGTGCTATGAAGAAAGGCATCGAGGCGGGGCGCGAGGCGTATCTTGCGGGCCGTATGCCGCGTAAGCAGTACGGGTCGCCGTCATCGCCGATTGGCGGTACGTTCTTCTAATTATTTCGGCGGTACATCCGCTCTATCCGAGTTCCGTTAGTGACCACAGAGACTCCTAAGCCTCGGCGGCCGATCCGCAGCTTCGTGCTGCGCGAAGGTCGCATGACCGAGGCGCAACGCCGCGCCTTGGAAACCTATTGGCCGCGTTATGGGCTAACGCTCGACGACCAATCGTTGACGACGATTTTTCCGCGGTCGGCACCGCTTATTTTGGAAATCGGCTTCGGCAACGGCGATGCGCTGTTAGCGATGGCAGCGGCGCATCCGCCGCATAATTTTCTCGGCGTCGAAGTGCATCGCCCGGGCGTCGGCAGTTTGCTGATTCGGCTGGCGGCTACCGATCTCGCCAACGTGCGCGTCGTCAATGCCGACGTCAATGAAGTGTTGGCGCGGTTGCCGGCCGGCAGCCTCGCCGGCGTGCATTTATTTTTCCCCGATCCGTGGCCGAAGAAGCGGCATCACAAGCGTCGACTGTTGCAGCCGCCGTTCGCGGAACGTTTGCGCGATGCGCTCGCGATCGACGGCTATCTGCATTGCGCGACCGATTGGGAAGAGTACGCCGAGCAAATGCTGGCAGTGTTGGAAGCGATGCCAACGTTGTCGAACAGTGCCGGTCGCGGCTGTTATGCCGAACGGCCGGCATCGCGGCCGTTGACCCGATTCGAGTCGCGCGGCCGCGCGGCTGGACGTGATGTTAGGGACCTGCTCTTTCGCCGTGTAGGGTGAAGATCGGCCGCTGTTCTTCAATTTCCCCGCTCCCTCGTTCCCTCTCCCACAAGGGGAGCGGGAAGCACTACGTTTTTCGGCGACGAATCGACGGCGTTGCCTTTCAGCAATTGCGCCATCGCGCGCTTTCCCTCGCGGTGCAGAAACTCACAAAATGCCTCCGCCACCGGCGGCAGCCGCTTTTCGGTGCGGCGCACCGCGAACCACTCGCTCACGACCGGCGTACCGGTAACGCTGAGCCGCGCCAAACGACCCACCTGCAGTTCCAAGGCGACGGCATGCGCCGATAAAAAGGCGATACCCATGCCTGCCATTACCGCTTGCTTGATGGTCTCGTTGCAATCCATCTCCAGCATCGTCGTCGGTCGCAGCTTATGCTCGGCGAAATAGCGATCGGTCACCAGCCGCGTTCCCGAACCGGGCTCACGCACTAGAAAATTTTCGCGGAACAACGCCTGCGGCGGAATGCGCCGTTTGTTGGCGAGCGGGTGGTCGTGCATGGCAATGAACACATGCGGGTGCTCGGCAAACGGTTCGGCGATCGTGTCGATCTCTTGTGGAGCGCTGCCCATGATGGCGAGATCGATTTGATTGTCCGCCAGCAGCGCTATCGTGCGTTCGCGATTCTGCACATTCAAGCGCAGCTCGATATTAGGGCAGCGCCGGCGGAACTCGGCGAGCAAGCGCGGTGCGAAATATTTGGCGGTGTTGACGACGCCGATGTTGAGTCGGCCGACGCGCACACCGCGCAACGCCGCCAAGTCTTCGTCGGTAGCGCGCAATTGCTGGGCGATGGCGTTCGCATGATGCGCCAACGTGGTGCCGGCTTCGGTGAGATAAATGCGTTTACCGACTTGCTCGAACAACGGCAAGCCGACCCACTCCTCCAGCTGTTTCACCTGCATCGATACTGCCGGCTGTGTTAAATGCAAGTCTTCGGCGGCGCGCGAGAAGCTGCGGTTGGCGGCAACCGAAGAAAATATGGCCAGCTGTCTGAACGTAATATGTTTCATTTCGTTTTTGTTAAGGCATAAGTCCGGGTTTATTGTTTGGATAAAAATTATTGATTGTTATTTCGTTGACAGAATCGGCAGTCTGCACTAACAGCAGGACGCGTTGATAACACTGAGCAAGGGAAGGCTAATGCGCCACGGACGGTGCGCAATCGTCGTTGTCTATCACCCTCCTTCTCGGCAATCGTTACTGCTTTTTTATTGCGGTATTGCATGACATTCCTTGTCATAGAGGTCACTAATGAGTCAAGAAAATCGATGGCCGTTTGCGCAAGAGCTGCCGGCCACGCTGGCGCTGGAAGACGGCTCCCTTTTTCGCGGTGTGTCTATCGGTGCTGTTGGACACGCTATCGGCGAAGTCGTATTCAATACCGCGCTCACCGGTTATCAAGAGATTTTGACCGATCCGAGTTATAGCGGACAGATCGTCACACTCACGTATCCCCACATCGGCAATACTGGTATCAATGGCGAGGATGTTGAATCGAGTCGGGTGCATGCTGCCGGCTTGATCATTAAAGATTTGCCGTTGCTCGCGTCGAATTTCCGTTCGACCCAATCACTCGCCGATTTTCTCAAAAGCGAAAACATCGTCGGCATTGCCGGCATTGACACCCGTCGGCTCACGCGGATTCTGCGTGAGAAAGGTGTGCAGCATGGAGCTATCGTCGTCGCTCAGCAAGGTGCCAATGTCATCACTCAGCAGGGTGCCATTATCGATACGACCGACGACGCGACGCGCGCATTGGCGCTCGCTAAATCTTTTCCCGGATTAGCCGGCACCGACTTGGCGAAGGTCGTATCGACGCAGCAACCGTACGAGTGGACCGAGGCGGAATGGCGCCTCGGCACCGGTTACCGACAGCAGACGACGGCCAAGCGTCACGTCGTCGTTTTCGACTTCGGCATCAAGCGCAACATCATGCGCATGCTGGTCGAGCGCGGCTGCGAGCTAACCGTGTTGCCAGCGCAATCGACCGCGCGCGACGCGTTAGCGTATCAACCGGACGGCATTTTCCTTTCCAACGGTCCGGGCGATCCGGAACCCTGCGAGTATGCCATCAGCGCGACGCGCGAGTTGATAGATCGCGGCATCCCGGTTTTCGGTATCTGCCTCGGTCATCAAATCATGGCGCTCGCGAGCGGTGCCAAGACGTTGAAGATGCGCTTCGGCCATCACGGCGCCAATCATCCGGTACAAGACCTCGATACTAAGCAGGTCTTGATCACCTCGCAGAACCACGGCTTCGCCGTCGATGCGGCGTCGTTGCCGGCAAACTGCCGGCCCACGCACGTATCGCTATTCGACGGTTCGTTGCAGGGCTTGGCCCGCACCGATCGTCCGGCGTTCTGCTTCCAAGGACATCCCGAGGCATCGCCCGGTCCGCAGGACGTGGCTTATTTGTTCGACCGTTTTGTCAGCTTGATGGAGAACCGCGTTCATGCCTAAGCGTACCGATATTCAAAGCATTCTTATTATTGGCGCCGGCCCGATCGTTATCGGCCAGGCGTGCGAGTTTGATTATTCCGGCGCGCAGGCGTGCCAGGCGCTCAAGCAAGAAGGTTACAAAGTGATCCTCGTCAACAGTAACCCGGCGACGATCATGACCGATCCGAATACGGCCGATGTGACCTACATCGAACCGATCACCGCCGCTGTTCTGCAGCGCATCATCGCCAAAGAGCGCCCGGACGCGATTTTGCCGACCATGGGTGGGCAAACCGCGCTCAATTGCGCGCTCGAGTTGCATGCGCTCGGCGTCTTGGCCGACTACGGCGTCGATTTGATCGGCGCATCGCCGGCGGCGATCGATAAAGCGGAAGATCGGCAGAAGTTCAAACAGGCCATGACCCGCATCGGCCTCGGCAGCGCGCGCTCGGAAATCGCCCATTCGCTCGACCAGGCACTGGAAGTGCAAGTGAAGATCGGCTTCCCGGCCATCATTCGCCCGAGTTTCACGCTCGGTGGCTCCGGCGGTGGCATTGCCTATGACCGCGACGAGTTCGTGCAGATCTGCCAGCGCGGTCTCGACTTGTCGCCGACGCGCGAGCTTTTGATCGAAGAGTCATTGCTCGGTTGGAAAGAATTCGAGATGGAGGTCGTGCGCGATAAGAAAGACAACTGCATCATCGTCTGCTCGATCGAAAACCTCGACCCGATGGGCGTGCATACCGGCGACTCGATCACGGTCGCACCGGCGCAGACGCTGACGGATAAAGAGTACCAGCTCATGCGTAACGCCAGCATCGCCGTGCTGCGCGAGATCGGCGTCGACACCGGCGGCTCGAACGTGCAGTTCGCGATCAACCCGGCCGACGGTCGCATGATCGTAATCGAAATGAATCCGCGCGTGTCGCGCTCGTCGGCATTGGCGTCGAAGGCGACCGGATTTCCGATCGCCAAAGTGGCGGCCAAGCTCGCTGTCGGCTACACGCTCGATGAATTGCGCAACGATATCACTGGCGGCGCGACGCCGGCGTCGTTCGAACCGACCATCGACTACGTCGTCACCAAAGTTCCGCGTTTCGCTTTCGAAAAATTTCCGCAGGCAAACGATCGTCTGACCACGCAGATGAAATCGGTCGGCGAAGTGATGGCGATCGGTCGCACATTTCAAGAATCGTTGCTCAAGGCGCTGCGCGGCCTCGAAGTCGGCGCCGATGGTTTTCAGGAGAAAACCGACGATCGCACCGTAATCGACCGTGAACTGAGGCATCCGGGCCCGGAACGCATCTGGTATATCGGCGATGCCTTTCGTCTGGGCTATTCGCTGCAGGACGTACAGCGGTTGACGCATATCGATCCGTGGTTCCTGGCGCAGATCGAGGAAATCATCCAGCTCGAAGCGTGGCTACGAACGCAGTCGCTCGACATGCTGACGGAGCACACGCTGCGCCGGCTCAAGCAAAAAGGCTTTGCCGATCGTCGCTTGGCGACATTGTTGCAGACTACCGATACCGCCGTGCGCGAGCGCCGTTGGGCGTGGAATATTCGCCCGGTATACAAGCGCGTCGATACTTGCGCTGCCGAGTTCGCCACCAATACCGCTTACCTGTACTCGACCTACGACGAAGAATGCGAGGCGCAACCGAGCAATCGCCAAAAAATCGTCGTGCTCGGCGGCGGCCCGAATCGTATCGGCCAAGGTATCGAGTTCGACTATTGCTGCGTGCACGCGGCACTGGCGATGCGCGAAGACGGTTACGAGACGGTCATGGTCAATTGCAATCCCGAGACCGTTTCGACCGACTACGACACCTCCGACCGGCTGTATTTCGAGCCGGTAACGCTCGAGGACGTGCTCGAAATCGTCGCCAAGGAAAAACCGCTCGGCGTCATCGTCCAGTACGGCGGACAGACGCCGCTCAAATTGGCGTTGGCATTGGCCGCCAATGGCGTGCCGATCATCGGTACGTCGCCCGACATGATCGACATGGCTGAGGATCGCGAGCGTTTTCAAAAGTTATTGCAGTCGCTCAATTTGCGACAGCCGCCCAATCGTACGGCGCGCACCGAAGCTGACGCGCTGACCTTGGCCGATGAAATCGGCTACCCCCTGGTCGTGCGTCCGTCCTATGTATTGGGCGGCCGGGCGATGGAAATCGTCCACGAGCCGGCGGATCTACAGCGCTACATGCGCGAGGCGGTCAAGGTTTCGCACGATTCGCCGGTATTGCTCGATCGGTTCTTGCACGACGCGATCGAGGTCGATGTCGACTGCATCTCCGACGGCGAGCGCAATTTTATCGGTGGCGTCATGCAGCACATCGAACAGGCCGGTATCCATTCCGGCGATTCCGCTTGCTCGCTGCCGCCGTATTCGTTGGCGGCGGAAACGATCGCTGAGCTGAAGCGCCAAACCGCGGCCATGGCCGATCGCTTGAACGTGGTCGGTTTGATGAACGTCCAGTTCGCGATTCAGCGGCTCGACGGCCAAGACGTGATTTACGTGCTCGAGGTTAATCCGCGTGCATCGCGTACCGTGCCGTTCGTGTCGAAGGCGACCGGCTTGCCGCTGGCGAAAATCGCCGCGCGCTGCATGGTCGGCCAATCGCTCAGCCAACAGGGCATCCTGTCCGAGGTCGTGCCGCAGTATTTCAACGTCAAGGAATCGGTATTCCCGTTCGTGAAGTTCCCCGGCGTCGACACCATCCTTGGCCCGGAAATGAAATCCACCGGTGAGGTGATGGGCGTCGGCAAGACCTTCGGCGAGGCCTTCGTCAAATCGCAATTGGCCGCAGGCGTGAAGTTTCCAAAATCGGGCAATGTGTTCATCAGCATTAAAGACGGCGACAAAATGCGTGCGGTCCGGGTCGCTAGTCGGTTTGCGGCGCTCGGGTTTTCGATCGTCGCCACCCGCGGAACGGCCGCCGCTATCGGCGCCGCCGGTGTGTCGGTAACGACGGTCAACGACGTCGCCGACGGTTCGCCGCACATCGTCGACCGGATCGCGAAAAACGAAATCGCCCTCGTCGTAATTACCGTCGACGAGAAACGCAGCGCGATCAAAGATTCGTGGGCCATCCGCGCGTCGGCGTTGGCCGCCGGCTTGCCGGTTTATACGACGATCGCCGGTGCGGAAGCGACGGTCGATGCGTTGCACCACGTCGATACGCACGAGGTGTACGTGCTGCAAGAGTACTTTGCAAAAAATATTTCACGGTCAAGCGTCGACGGTTCGATCGCTATGCCGGGATCGTCGTTGACTAGCGACGACGATCGCTTCAGCTCTGCCGCACATAATTCTGTTGCCACCGATGGCGCCCGTGAAGCGCTGGGTGGTTAGGTAAATTGATTTCAAGGAGACCGAGATTATGCAATCTTCATTAGCAATCGATGTTCTGCCCAAGAGTCCTAATGGGTTCGTCCTTCCAGGCTTGGGTCGTACCATCAGTGTTATCGGCGCGCCGATCGATTTCGGCGCGAGCAAACCTGGACCCGATCTTGGACCGGAATCGATGCGCGCCGCGCGCCTCAATCAGCGTCTCGCCCAGCTCGGTTACGAGGTCCAGGACCGCGGCGATGTGCACGTCCGCCGCCCGCAAAAAATAGCGGCGCCCGACGAGAACCCGAAGTATCTCGCTGAAATCACCGACGCGTGCGATGAACTCGCCGGCGCCGTGCACGATGCGTTGAACGCCGGCCAGTTGCCGCTGGTGCTCGGCGGCGATCACTCGATCGCTATCGGCTCGTTGAGCGGAGTGGCTTCTTACTTTCGCCAGCAGCGTGAAACGTTCGGTCTCATTTGGTTCGACGCCCATGCCGACATGAACACGCCGGAGACGTCACCGTCGGGCAACATCCACGGGATGCCGTTGGCGTCGTTGCTGGGTTATGGCGCTAAGGAATTGGTCAATTTGCGTGGTTTCGCACCGAAGCTGGATTTGCGATTCTGCGCCCACATCGGCGCGCGCGATCTCGACGACGGCGAGCGCGAATTGATTCGTCAGCTCGGTATCCGTTTCTTCACCATGCGTGAAGTCGACCAGCGCGGTATGAGCGCTTGCGTCGACGACGCCATCGCCATTGCTTCGCAGGCGTCCGGCGGCTACGCCGTCACTTTCGACGTCGATGCGATCGATCCGATCGATGCACCGGGTTCCGGCACATTGGTGCGCGGCGGTCTGATGTATCGCGAGGCGCACTTGGCGATGGAAAAAATCGCCGAGGCCGGCGGCATGCGCTCACTCGAGGTGGTGGAGATCAATCCATCGCTCGATGTCGACAATCGTACGACCGAGCTCGGCGTCGAGTTGATCCTGTCGGCATTGGGAAAAACCATCATCTAAACCATTACCGCAGCGCATGCAGGTCGTTGGTCGCTAGCGCGGCCTGCGTTGCGTTGTTCGTTTCACGTTACCTGGGCAATCGCCGACATGATTGAAAAAGAAAAAGCCGCAGAAACGGCGACCTGGTCCGGATTGTTCGCCGAGCCGGTTGCGGAATTGGTCAAGCGTTACACCGCTTCGGTCGAATTCGACAAGCGCTTGGCGCCGTTCGATATCCAAGGATCGCGCGCGCACGCGCGCATGCTGGCGGCGCAGGGCATTATCAGTGCCGCCGATTTGGCCGATATCGAGCGCGGTCTGGCGCGGATCGAAGTCGAGATTCGCGACGGCAAGTTCGAGTGGTCGATCGACCTGGAAGACGTTCACCTCAATATCGAGAAACGTTTGACCGCTTTGGTCGGCGACGCCGGTAAGCGTCTGCACACGGCCCGTTCGCGCAACGATCAAGTCGCGACCGATATCCGCCTGTATTTGCGCGACGCCATTGATACCTTGCGGCGCGGCATCCGCGAGCTGCAAACCGAGTTGCTTAATCTGGCGCGCACCCATGCCGATACTGTGATGCCCGGTTTCACGCACTTACAGGTCGCCCAGCCGGTTTCGTTCGGCCACCATCTGCTCGCCTATTTCGAAATGCTGGCACGCGATGCCGAGCGTCTCGCCGATTGCCGTAAACGCGTAAACCGCTTACCGCTCGGCGCCGCTGCACTCGCCGGTACCAGTTATCCGATCGATCGCGAGCGCGTCGCGCGCGAGCTCGGATTCGAGCGTGTGTGCGCTAATTCGTTGGACGCGGTGTCCGACCGCGACTTCGCCATCGAATTCACCGCCGCCGCGGCGCTGATCATGATGCATCTATCGCGGTTGTCGGAAGAACTGATTCTGTGGATGAGTCCGCGCTTCGGTTTCATCGTTCTCGCCGACCGATTCTGTACCGGTTCATCGATCATGCCGCAGAAAAAGAATCCGGACGTGCCGGAGCTGGTTCGCGGTAAGACCGGACGCGTGACCGGCCATTTGCTGGCATTACTCATGCTGATGAAAGCTCAGCCGCTTGCCTACAACAAGGACAATCAAGAAGACAAAGAACCGCTGTTCGATACGGTCGATACGTTGACGACCACGGTCACGATTTACGCCGACATGCTGCGCGGTCTGACGGTGGATCGCGAGCGCATGCGCGCCGCGGCCATGGAGGGTTTCGCCACCGCCACCGATTTCGCCGATTACTTGGTCAAGAAAGGGTTGCCGTTCCGCGATGCCCACGAGGCAGTGGCCAAGGCTGTGCGCTTCGCCAGCGCGCGTAAGGTCGACCTTTCGGCATTGTCGCTCGCCGAATTAAAGGAATTCTCGGCGTTGGTGGAACAAGACGTCTACGCAGTGTTGACGCTCGAAGGTTCGCTCAACAGCCGTTGCCATATCGGTGGTACCGCGCCGCAGGCGGTGCGCGCCGCCGCTGAGCGCGGACTGGCGCAACTGGTCGGTGAAGATCGATAAGACTGCGTTGTCCGAGGCCTTCGCGGAAATATTTGCCGGAGTCTCTCGATTCGAAAGAGGTAGGGTGGGCCGAAAAACGCCGCCCACCCTACCTTAGGTTATGCCGCGCCGCGTGGCGCTGAGGCTTGGAAACAGCGCTTCTATAAAAGAGCAAGGATTATGAAATGTCACAGATGAACATTGCTGTCGCGCACCGACCCCGATTATCGAATCAGGCGGCGGTCGGCTTGAAGCATTTCTTGCAGTTGAGCGATTTGACCAGCGAAGAGTACGACTATCTCTTCGAGCGCACTCGCGCGATCAAGCAACTGTTTAAGAATTACGCGACTTACCAGCCGCTCAAAGATCGGACCTTGGCAATGGTATTTGCCAAGCAATCGACGCGCACACGGGTGTCATTCGAGGCCGGCATGGCGCAGCTCGGCGGTCATTCGATCCATTTGACCACCGGCGATACGCAAATCGGCCGCGGCGAACCGATCGAGGATGTTGCCCGCGTCATCAGCCGCATGGTCGACGTGGTGATGATCCGCACCTTCGAGCAATCGATCATCGAGCGCTTTACCGCTCATTCGCGTGTGCCGGTCATCAATGGTCTGACCGACGAGTATCACCCATGTCAGATCTTGGCCGATATCTACACCTACACCGAATTTCGCGGGTCGATACGCGGCAAGACCGTCGCTTGGATCGGTGATGCCAACAACATGTGCAACACCTGGCTGCAGGCGGCGCAGATCTTCGATTTCAAGCTGCAGGTGGCGACGCCGGCGCAATACCAGCTGGAGCCGCAACGACGCGCGGCACTCGGTAGCCGACTGGAATGTTTTACCGATCCGATGCAGGCAGCGCGTGGCGCCGATCTCGTGACTACCGATGTTTGGACCAGCATGGGTTTTGAAGCCGAGACCGATGCGCGTCAACAAGCGTTCGCCGGTTTCCAAGTGGATGTGCCGATGATGGCGCAAGCGCGGCCGGATGCATTGTTCATGCATTGTTTGCCGGCGCATCGCGGCGAAGAGGTGTCGGTCGAGGTGTTGGATGGGCCGCAAAGCGTGGTTTGGGATGAAGCGGAAAATCGGCTGCATGTGCAGAAGGCGTTGCTCGAGTATTTGTTATTGGGTTGGTTGAAGCAGGGGTGATGAATTTTGTAATACCCCCACCCTAGCTTTCGGAAGGCTAGGGTGGGGGTATTAACTAATAGCAACAGTGGACGCAATTTTGAAATACTTTACAAAGAAACTTCGTCTTAGATTTTCAATTGGGTAGAGGTCACTAATGAGCGAAATTAAAAAAGTCGTGCTGGCCTATTCCGGTGGCTTGGATACGTCGGTGATTTTGAAATGGTTGCAAGATACCTATCAGTGCGAGGTCGTCACGTTCACCGCCGACATCGGCCAGGGTGAAGAGCTCGAGCCGGCGCGCGAGAAAGCGCAGAAGCTCGGCATCAAAGAAATCTTCATCGACGACTTGCGCGAAGAGTTCGTGCGCGATTTCGTGTTTCCGATGTTTCGCGCCAACGCCATCTACGAAGGCGAGTATTTGTTAGGCACCAGCATTGCCCGCCCGCTGATTGCCAAACGTCAAATCGAAATCGCCCGCGCCACTAACGCCGATGCGGTATCGCACGGCGCCACTGGCAAGGGCAACGACCAAGTACGCTTCGAGCTCGGCTACTACGCGCTCGAACCGAACATCCGCGTGATCGCGCCGTGGCGTGAGTGGGATTTGACCTCGCGCGAGAAGCTGTTGGCCTACGCCGAAAGCCACGGCATTCCGATCGAGATGAAGCACAAAGCCGGCGGTAGCCCGTACAGCATGGACGCGAATTTGCTGCACATCTCCTACGAGGGGCGCGCGCTCGAAGATCCGTCTAAGGAAGCCGACGAGGACATGTGGCGTTGGACCGTGTCGCTGAAGGCGGCGCCGGATCAGGCCGAGTACGTCGAGCTCGAATACCGCCAGGGCGATATCGTCAGCGTGAACGGCAAGTCGATGACGCCGGCGCAGGTGTTGACCGAGCTCAACCGACTTGGCGGTACGCACGGTATCGGTCGGCTCGATCTGGTGGAGAACCGCTACGTCGGCATGAAGTCGCGCGGCTGCTACGAGACGCCGGGCGGCAGCATCATGCTCAAGGCGCATCGCGCTATCGAATCGATTTGCCTCGACCGCGAAGTGGCACATCTCAAGGACGGGCTCATGCCGCGTTATGCCGAGCTGGTCTACAGCGGTTATTGGTGGAGCCCGGAGCGCAAAGCGATTCAAGTCTTGATCGATCATACGCAGCAACATGTGAACGGCTGGGTACGACTCAAGCTGTATAAAGGCAACGTGCTGGTCGTCGGTCGCGGGTCGTCGTCCGATTCGTTGTTCGATCCGACCATCGCCACGTTCGAAGACGACGCCGGTGCTTATAACCAGGCCGACGCCGGCGGATTCATCCGCTTGAATGCATTGCGCTTGCGCATCGCCGCCAAGCAGGGACGACATTAATGAACGCTTTGGTGGCTGCTTCCTTGTTCGATGGCGTCGAAATGGCGCCGCGCGATCCGATCCTCGGCATCAACGACGCCTTCAGCGCCGATAGCAATGCCGGCAAAGTCAATCTCGGCGTCGGTGTTTATTACAACGGCGCCGGCGACGTACCACTGCTCGAGTGCGTGCGCCGTGCCGAAGCGCTGCTCGCGGAAAATCCGGCACCGCGCACTTATTTGCCGATCGACGGCCTGCTGGTCTATAGCCGTGCCGCGCAGGCGTTGCTGTTCGGCGCTGACAGCCCGGTCGTGCGTGAAGAACGCATCGTTACCGTGCAAGCGCTCGGCGGCACCGGCGGACTCAAGCTCGGCGCCGATTTCCTGAAACGAATGGCGCTGGCGGCGACGGTATGGATCAGCGATCCGAGTTGGGAGAACCATCGGGCGTTATTTGAAAATGCTGGCTTCGCCGTCAAGTCTTATCCGTATTACGATGCTGTCACCCGCAGCGTCGATTTTTCCGGGATGGTCGACACCTTACGTCGATTGCCGGCCGGCAGCATCGTCGTATTGCACGCCTGTTGCCATAACCCCACCGGCGTCGATCTCACGTTCGATCAGTGGAGTGAAGTGATTACCATCGTCGGCGAACGCCGGCTGATTCCGTTTCTTGATATCGCCTACCAAGGTTTCGGCGAAGGTCTCGATGCCGACGCGGTGGTGCTGCGTCGTTTCGCCGCTGCCGGCGGCCCGGTATTTATTGCGAGCTCGTTCTCCAAATCGTTTTCGTTGTACGGCGAGCGTGTCGGCGCTTTGAGCGTGGTTACCGCCAGTCGCGATGAGGCGCAGCGCGTGCTCAGTCAATTGAAGCGCGTGGTGCGCACGAACTATTCCAATCCACCTACGCATGGCAGCCGCGTTGTCGCCACGGTGTTGACCACGCCGGCGTTGCATGTGCTGTGGGAGCGGGAGCTGGCCGGCATGCGCGACCGTATCGGCGACATGCGCTGGCAGCTGGTGGAAAAACTCAAGGTGTATGCAGCGGCCACAGATTTCGATTTCATACTGCAGCAACGCGGGATGTTTTCGTACTCGGGGCTTTCCAAAGATGCCGTGGCGCGATTGCGGAAAGAGTTTGCGATTTATGCCGTTGATACCGGACGCATTTGTCTCGCGGCGCTGAATACCAAGAACGTCGATTATGTGGCGCA
Source organism: Gammaproteobacteria bacterium (assembly GCA_016199745.1). NCBI lineage: Bacteria > Pseudomonadati > Pseudomonadota > Gammaproteobacteria > Gammaproteobacteria bacterium. Next base: position 192,088 of record JACQFZ010000071.1, on the reverse strand, counting down.
GGGGATTGCGCGCGTGATGTAAGCGCGGCGCGTTTTAGGCACGAAAGCTTATATCCCCTCTCCCCCGAAAAGCGCGGGGGAGAGGGGATAACGAGTCGACGTTTCATTTTGTTGCCGGCTTAAGTGTCGGCGAAGACACTGTTTCAGGTGGTTGTTGCTCGAAGAAAAACGTCAACACCTACGGAAGGATTATCAGCCAAGGAGTGTTCTCATGTTCCACACCGTCTTAATTGCTAATCGCGGCGAAATCGCGGTTCGCATCGTTCGCACTCTCAAGGCCATGGGCATCCGTAGTGTTGCCGTCTATTCGGATGCAGATCGCAATAGCCGTCACGTCACCGCCGCCGATCAGGCCATTGCGCTTGGTGGTAATTCGGCCGCGGAAAGTTATTTACGCGGCGAGCGCATCTTGGCGGCGGCGCGCGAGTGCGGTGCCCAAGCGATTATTCCCGGCTATGGTTTTTTGTCGGAGAACGCCGACTTCGCCGAGGCGTGTACCGCCGCTGGTATCGTCTTCGTCGGACCTACGCCGCAGCAGATTCGCCAATTTGGTTTAAAGCATACGTCGCGCGAGCTGGCAGCGGCAGCGGGTGTGCCGCTCACGCCGGGAACGGGTTTGTTGGCGACGTTGGACGAAGCCACGGCCGGCGCTGCCGCGCTCGGTTATCCGGTAATGCTCAAAAGTACCGCCGGTGGCGGCGGTATCGGTTTGACGCGTTGCGATGACGAAGCTGCGCTCATTAGCGCTTTCGATTCTGTTAAACGTTTGGGGCAGAACTTCTTCAGCGACAGCGGCGTCTTCCTCGAACGTTTCGTCGACAACGCACGCCATGTTGAAGTGCAGATCTTCGGCGACGGCCGCGGCAATGTGTTGGCGCTCGGTGAACGCGACTGCTCGTTGCAACGGCGTAATCAAAAAGTTGTCGAAGAAACACCGGCGCCGAATTTGCCGTCGGCCACGCGCCAGCAGTTGCTCGACGCCGCGGTGAAATTGGGTAAGGCGGTCAACTATCGCTCCGCCGGCACCGTCGAGTTCATTTACGACCCGGCTCGCGACGCGTTTTATTTCTTAGAAGTGAATACCCGGTTACAAGTCGAGCATCCCGTCACCGAGGCGGTTACCGGCATAGACTTGGTGGAGTGGATGATTCGTACCGCGGCCGACGAGCCGCCGGCGCTCGACCAGGTAATCACGCCGCGCGGCGCGTCGATCGAAGTGCGGCTCTACGCCGAAGACCCGGTTAAAGATTTTCAGCCGGCGCCGGGCGTGTTGACCGACGTCGCGTTTCCCGAGGATGCTCGTATCGATACCTGGGTCGCTACCGGAACCGAGGTCTCGCCGTACTACGATCCGATGATCGCCAAGCTCATCGTTGCGGGCCGCGATCGTGCCGAAGCGTTGGCGAAGTTGCGCACGGCGCTCAATGCCACGCGCCTCGCCGGTATTTCGACAAATCTGGATTATCTGCGCCAAGTCGTTGCCAGTGCTTTCTTCGAGCACGCCGACGTTTCCACCGGCCGACTGGCGCAGTTCGATTACCGCGCGCCGGTGATCGAGGTCGTTGACGCTGGAACTTACACGACGGTGCAGGATTATCCCGGGCGCGTCGGTTATTGGGATGTCGGCGTACCACCCTCGGGGCCGATGGACGATTATGCGTTCCGTCTTGCCAACCGCATCGTCGGTAATCATCCGGCCGCTGCCGGCATCGAATGCACATTGATCGGTCCGAAACTGCGCTTTCATTGCCAGGCGGTCATTGCCCTCACCGGCGCGCCGACGCGGGCGACACTCGACGGTCAAGCGGTGTCGTTCTGGGCGCCGATCGCCGTGCGCGCCGGACAAGTGCTTAACATCGGTAAAGCCGAGCAGGGTTGCCGCACCTATCTGGCCGTAAGGAATGGGTTCGATGTGCCGGTCTATCTCGGTAGCCGTTCGACGTTTGCCAAAGGGCAATTCGGCGGTCACGCCGGCCGCCCGCTGCGCGCTGCCGACATGTTGCCGATCAGCCAACCCGGTCTGCCTGCTTGCACCACGCCGCCGCCGATCTACCAGCCGGCGGCGGCGCCGACGGCGCTGGTGCCAAATTATCCGAAGGAATGGCGAATCGATGTGCTCGATGGTCCGCATGGTGCGCCGGATTTTTTCACGCGCGACGCCGTCGATATGTTCTTCAACACCGATTGGGAAGTGCATTACAACTCCAATCGCTTGGGCATCCGCCTGAACGGACCTAAGCCAAGCTGGACCCGCAGCGATGGCGGCGAAGCCGGACTGCACCCATCGAACATTCACGACGTCGAATACGCTATCGGCACCATCAACTTCACCGGCGACATGCCGATCATCCTCACGCGCGATGGTCCGAGCCTCGGTGGCTTCGTGTGCCCGGCGACGATCGTCAAAGCCGATTTGTGGAAGGTCGGCCAAGTGAAACCGGGCGATCACATCCGCTTCCGTCGTATCAGCTTCGCGACCGCGCTCGCGCTCGAGAAAGCCACTGACGCCGCCTTCGAGCGCTTGGCACCGATGGTGCAGGTGCCGTTATCGCGCCGCCGCAAACCCGAGGGCACTATTTCCGAGTGCGTGCTCGCCGCTTTACCGGCGCGCGGCTCGCATCCGGAAGTGGCCTATCGGCCACAGGGCGACAAGTATTTATTGGTTGAATATGGACCGAACGTACTCGATCTACGGTTACGCTTTCGCGTGCATGCGTTAATGGAAGCGCTGCGCGCGAACCATGTTCCCGGCATCCTCGAGCTATCGCCCGGGGTGCGCTCGCTGCAGGTGCACTACGACAGCCGTGTCATCGCCCAGCAAAAACTCTTGAAGGCGTTGCTGAACATCGAGGAACAGTTGCCGGCCATCGACGCCATGCGCATGCCGACGCGCGTGATCCATCTGCCGCTGGCGTTCGAAGACTCGGCGACGCTCGACGCGATATCGCGTTATCGCCAGTCGGTCCGCGATACCGCACCATGGTTGCCGAGCAACGTCGAGTTCATGCGCCGTATCAACGGGCTCGATAGCACCGATGATGTACGCGACATCATCTTCAATACCAGCTACATGGTGTTGGGACTCGGCGACGTTTACTTAGGCGCGCCGTGCGCGGTGCCGGTCGACCCGCGGCATCGCTTGCTGACTTCCAAATACAACCCGGCGCGAACGTATACCGCCGAAGGCACGGTCGGTATCGGCGGTGTCTACATGTGCATCTATGGCATGGACTCGCCCGGTGGCTATCAGCTTATCGGCCGCACGCTGCCGATCTGGAATAAGTTTCTGAAGAACGCCGTGTTCGAGCCCGGCAAACCGTGGTTACTACGTTTCTTCGACCAGGTGCGGTTCTATCCGGTAACCGAGGACGAGCTCACGGCTGAGCGCAACAGCTTCCGCGAGGGCCGATCGACGATTCGCATCGACGAAGAGATGTTCGACCTCGCCGTTTATGAGCGTTTCCTGATCGACAATGCCGCCAGCATCGACGCCTTTCAGCAGCGCCAGCAAACGGCGTTCCGGGCAGAAGTGGCGCGCTGGCAAGCCGATCGCGATGTGCAGCAGATCGATGAAGAACCGGCCACGGAATACGAAGCCGCGGTCGATGTCGATGGCCACGGTGTCTTCGCCGACATCAGCGGCAACATCTGGAAAGTGCATGTCGAGCCTGGGCAGATCGTTCAGGCCAACGAGCCGTTGCTCATTGTCGAAGCCATGAAAATGGAATTTTCGATTCATGCCGACGTCGCCGCGACCGTGCGCGCGATCCATTGCAAGCCCGGTCGGCCGGTTAACGCCGGCGATTTGCTAGTTGTGTTGGAGCCGAAATGAGGATGTCGACGTGATACCGCCATCGAGCACAAGTTCGCCGCTCGATAAAAAATTACCCGAGTCCAAGAGGGCAGAGCGGGGCGAGGGCGAAGCACTTTCAGGAAGAGAAAGTGTTGAATCGATTTACGCGCGACCGAAGCTCCTATGGCTGCGCGTTCTCGTACCGTTCGCCATGGGTTATTTCCTGTCGTATTTGTTTCGTATGGTCAACGCTGTTGTCGCGCCCGATCTAACGAAAGATCTCGGTCTGTCCGCCAGCGATCTCGGGTTACTCACCGGCGCTTACTTCCTATCGTTCGCGGCGTTTCAAATCCCGCTCGGCATTTTGCTCGATCGCTATTCGCCGCAGCGCGTCGAGGCGGTATTGCTGCTCATCGCCGCCGCCGGCGCCACGGTATTTGCATTGAGCGACAGCAGCGGTGGCTTGGCGATGGGTCGCGCGCTCATTGGCCTAGGCGTATCGGCGTGCCTCATGGCCGGTTTTACCACCTGCGCTTTGTGGTACGCACCGCAAAAATTGCCGGTGGTGAATGCCGCTATCCTTTCCGCCGGTGGTCTCGGTGCGTTGACGGCGACGGCGCCGGTGGAAGCGGTGCTGCAGCTCACCAATTGGCGCGGATTGTTTCTTGGGCTCGCAAGCGCGTCGCTGTTCGTCGCCGCATTGATCTTGTTTGTCGTGCCCCGATATCGACGTCCGCCGCATTCGTCGACATGGACTACGCAGTTGTACGGTACGTTGAGCGTCTTCCGCAGCCCCGCGTTCTGGCGGATCGCGCCGGCGGCCACCATTACGCAAGCGGTCGTCATGGCGGTGCAAGGTTTGTGGGCGGGTCCTTGGTTGCGTAATGTCGCCGGGTTCGAGCGTGACATCGCCGCCGACTATTTGCTGTGCACGGCGGCGGCTTTATTCGCCGGCCAACTCGGTTGGGGCATCATGGCGTCGCGGCTGGTCCGCCGCGGTGTCGCGCCGCTCACGTTGCTCAAGATCGGCATTTTCGTATTTCTGTGCGCACAGGCGGCACTCACCGTTGGTGCGGGTGCGACGACGATTCTTCTGCCGCTATGGATCATCTTCGGTTTCTTCGGTGTCGCCGGCACGTTGTCCTATTCGATCATCGCCCAGCAATTTCCCGCCTCCCTGGCCGGCCGCGCGAACACCGCGGTGAATCTATTAGTGTTTGTTTTCGCCTTCGCCGCTCAATGGGGGTTCGGCCTAATCGTCAATGCCTGGGCTACCGGTGTCGACGAATACGCGCCCACCGGATATACCGTCGCCTTCGGCACCATGCTTGCCGTGCAACTATTCAGTTTCGTCTGGTTGTTGCGTTATCGGGGAACGGTGCCGCGCGCGCTGGCGGACGAGCCGGCAGAAGCGGCTAGGTGTCTCTAGGAACGAACGACCTGATGATCGACTCAGTAACTTCCCGCGGCCACCGTGGCTGTAGGTTGGGCTAGCGCCCGCAGCAACGTATCGTAGTCGATCGGCTTGACCAGATAATGATCGAAGCCGGCTGCTGTCGCTTGATGACGGTCGGCTTCGCCGCTAAAGCCAGTGACGGCGATCAGCGGCACGTCGCTGAGTTGCGGATACTTGCGCAGGCGTTTCGCCAGCTCATAACCGTTCAATCCCGGTAGGCCGATATCGAGCAACACCGCATCCGGGTGGAATTCCAACGCGGCTTTAAAACCTTCATCGCCGGTATGTGCCAGCCGCACTTTGTGGCCAACGGTTTCGAGCCACATGCCGAGACCTTGGGCCGAATCGACATTGTCGTCGACGATCAGCACCCGCATTTGCTCCAAGGTGTGGGCTATGCCGTTGCTTTCCGGCTCCGCCGGTGTTTCCACGATCGGGGTTACGCACGGTAAGCAGACGATGAACTCGGAACCTAGGCCGCTGCCTTCGCTGACGGCACGCACGGTGCCGCCGTGTGAGTTGACTAGGCCGCGCGCCAGCGCCAAGCCGATGCCAAGACCGCCTTGGCTACGATCGAGCGAGGCGGTCGCTTGGGTGAACAGTTCGAAGACGCGCTCTAACATGGCCGGCGGGATACCTTGACCGGTATCGCGGACGGAAACCATCGCCTGTGCGTTAGTATCCACACCGACGCTAATCGTGATGGCGCCGCCTTCGTTGGTGTATTTGGCGGCGTTGCTAATGAGGTTGTCGAGCACCTGTGTCAGTCGCACGAGGTCGCCATTGACGTAAATCGGCGTGGCTGACGGATTGATGGTTAACGTGTGACGACGTGCCTCGATCATCGGCCGGCTCATCTCGACGGCGCGCTCGACGATCAGCGCCAGGTCGAGGTCTTCGCGTTGCAGCTTCACGCGGCCGCTGGAGAGGCGCGAGACATCGAGCAGGTCGTCGATCAAGCGTTTCAGATGTTTTACTTGATGGCCGAGCGAATCGCGTGCCCACAGCAACTGCGGGTCGTCGATCGGGCGCACGTACATGAGCTGTACGCCGTTGTGGATCGCCGACAGCGGATTACGTAACTCGTGCGCCAGGATCGCCAGGAATTCGTCTTTACGCTGCGCTGCCGCCTGCAGTGCCTCTTGCGCGCGTTTGCGCTCGGCGATTTCGGCCTTCAGCTCGATATTGGCGAGCTCGAGATTGCTATTGAGCTTATACAGCTCACGGGTATTTTCCGCCTTCAGTGCCTGATGCGCTTCCGCCAACTCTTCATTGGCGACGGCGAGACTCGTATTGAGTCGCTTAAGCTCGTGTTGTTGCCGGTACAACTGCACCAGCACCTGTACTTTGCCGCGCAGGATCTCCGGGATCACCGGCACATAAACATAATCGACCGCGCCCATTTGATAGCCGCGTAATCGATCGGGGTCGGTAACATGCACGCCGGTGACGAAGATGATCGGTGTGCGTTCGAAACGCGGATGTTGGTGAATGATGGCGGCGGTTTCGAAGCCGTCCATACCCGGCATACTGACGTCGAGCAAGATCGCCGCGAATTCGGTCTCCATCAATCGCAGCAGCGCTTCGGTGCCGGATTGCGCCTTAACCAGATTTTGTCCGAGTGTGGCCAGAATCGCCTCGTAGGTGAGTAGGCGCGACGGCTGGTCATCGACCAGCAGGATATTAATTTTGTCTTCAGTCATGGGGTCCGACTTGCCTCGGCTCCGAAGTAGAACGTCCCTCTCCCCCCTTGCGGGGGAGAGGACAGGAGAGCGGGGGCTTAGTATGGTCACCCCTCTCCCCCTTCCCCTCCCCCGCAAGGGGGGAGGGGAACGCAGGGTTTTGCCGCACGATCATCCTTATCTGTGCAACCACATCCGCAGCAACGACAATAGCTGCTGATTGTTTACCGGCTTGGCGATGTAGTCCGATGCGCCGGCCTCGAGACACTTCTCGCGGTCGCCCTTCATGGCTTTGGCGGTGAGGGCGATGATCGGCAACAACCGGAACTCGGCATGCTTGCGGATCTGTCGCATCGTTTCGTAGCCGTCCATCTCCGGCATCATGATGTCCATTAGCACCAACGACAGCTCCGGTGTTTTCTCGATGATGCCGATGGCATCGCGGCCGTTGCTGGCGGTGAGTACCTGCATATGGTGCCGTTCGAGCACGCTCGACAGCGCGAAGATGTTGCGCACGTCGTCGTCGACCACTAGTGTTTTCTTGCCGACCAACGCCTCGTCGCTTTCGTAGAGCTTCTCCAGCATGCGCTGCTTGGTTGCCGGCAACTCACTGACTACGCGGTGCAAGAACAACGCGGTTTCATCGAGCAAGCGTTCCGGTGACTGCGCGCCTTTGAGGATGATGCTCTTAGCCATGGTCCGCAGACTCGCCTCTTCGTCGACCGTGAGCTCGCGGCCGGTGAAGACGACGATCGGGATATCGCGCAGCTTGTCGTCGTGTTGCACCTCGTTCAGCAGATCGAATCCGGACATGTCCGGTAGCCGCAGGTCGAGCACCACGCAGTCGTAGCTCGATGCGCGCAGTGTCGCCAATCCTTCCTTGCCGGCGCCGACGGCGGTGATTTCGACGTCGTCATGGCCGATCAGCGCGGCGATACTCTGTTGCTCCGCCGGGCTGTCTTCGATCACCAGCAACCGACGCTTACGCGGCTTGGCGAACTCCTTCATGCGCTCGAAACCTTCTTCCAGGCGCTCGGTCGTCGCCGGCTTGTTCAGGTAGGCGAAAGCGCCGCGCGACAGGCCGTGCTGGCGTTCTTCCTCGACGGTCGTGATCTGCACCGGGATGTGGCGCGTCGCCGGGTCTTGTTTCAGTTGGCTCAAGACGGTCCAACCGAGCATGTCCGGCAGGAAGACATCGAGCGTAATTGCCGTCGGATGATGCTTGCGCGCCAGCGCCAATGCGTCGATGCCGCGCATGGCGACCAGACCTTTGAAGCCATGCGCGCGCGCCAGATCGAGCAGCACGCGCGCGTAGTGCGGATCGTCCTCGACGATTAACAGCGTTTGATCGCCCGGCTGGACCTGCTCGCGGTCGTCCGCCACTTCCTCCGGCCGTGCTGCCGGTAACAGCATCGGCTTGTACGGTACATCGGTCTTGTCCGCCAGTTGATCGGACGCGCGGCGCATGACCGAGCCGACGTAGGCGAGCGGCAGATACAACGTGAAGGTGCTGCCACTGCCGTGGACGCTGTGCAGGCGGATTTCGCCGCCGAGCAACTGCGCCAGCTCGCGCGAGATGGCGAGGCCAAGACCGGTGCCGCCGTAACGGCGAGCGGTGCCGGCATCGGCCTGTTGGAACGCTTCGAAGATGATTCTTTGCTTCTCTGTCGGAATGCCGATGCCGGTATCGGTGACGGCGAATTCGATGACCGTCTGCGTCTTGTCGAGCACCGCATGCCCCGACGACCAGCCACCGCGGGCAACGCCGACGCGCAAGCGCACGCCGCCGCGATCGGTGAACTTGAAAGCGTTCGACAGCAGATTCTTCAACACTTGCAGCAAGCGCTTCGGATCGGTGTACAGCGCTTGGCCCAGGCTCGGATCGAACTCGGAGTTGAAGGCGAGCTTGCGTGTTTCGGCCTCGTGACGGAACGAACGCTCGACCGCTTCGCGCAGGCTACTGAAGGCGAGATCCTCGCATTCGACCGTGACCGTGCCCGATTCGATCTTCGACAGGTCGAGAATGTCGGAGATCAGGTTGAGCAGATCGGTGCCGGCAGCGTGGATGGTCTTGGCGAACTCGACTTGGCGCGGTACCAGGTTGCCGTCCGGGTTTTCGGCGAGCTGCTGACCCAAGATCAGGATGCTGTTCAGCGGCGTGCGCAGCTCGTGCGACATGTTCGCCAAGAATTCCGATTTGTAGCGCGAGGTGAGCGCGAGCTCGGCCGCCTTTTCTTCGACCGCGCGCCGTGCTTGGTCGATTTCCTGGTTCTTGCGTTCGACCTCGGCGTTTTGTGTGGCTAAGAGTTGCGCTTTTTGCGCCAGCTCTTCGTTGGTTTGTTGCAGCTCGCGTTGTTGCGTTTGCAATTCGGTCGCAAGCTGTTGCGATTGTTTCAACAGGCCTTCGGTACGCATCGTCGATTCGATCGTGTTCAAGACGATGCCGATGATGCCGGTCAGCTGTTCGAGGAACGCGAGATGCGACGCGGTAAAGTTGTTTAAGCTGGCGAGCTCGATCACCGCTTTGACCTGGCCTTCGAACAGCACCGGCAAGACGATGACGTTGCGCGGTTGGATCGTTACCAAACCGGAGGAGACGCGGATCGAATCCGGCACGATGTCGGTGATCATGATGCGTTGGCGTTCGTAAGCGCACTGACCGACCAATCCTTCGCCGATGCGGTACAGCCGCGGCGACATCGGATCGGTCGTGTCGGCATAGCCGGCGAGTTGCCGCAGACGCGGCCCTTGGTCCTCGGCCTCGTTGACCATGTACATCACGCCTTGATGCGCTTCGACCAGCGGCGCCAGCTCCGACAGCAGCGTCTGCGCGACCGTGTAGAGATCGCGCTGACCTTGCAACATGCGGCTGAACTTAGCGAGGTTGGTTTTGAGCCAGTCTTGCTCGGTGTTGCGCTCGGTGGTCTGGCGCAGATTACCGATCATGGCGTTGATGTAGTTCTTGAGGTCGGCGACTTCGCCGGAGGCGTCGACTTGAATCGCGCGCGTGAGGTCGCCCTTGGTCACGGCGGTCGCCACGTCGGCGATGGCACGCACCTGCGTTGTCAGATTGGCCGCGAGCAGGTTTACGTTTGCGGTTAAGTCCTTCCACGTACCGGCGGCACCCGGCACGTTCGCCTGACCGCCGAGGCGGCCTTCGACGCCGACTTCGCGCGCCACCGTCGTTACCTGGTCGGCGAAGATCGCCAGCGTATCGGTCATGCTATTAATAGTGTCGGCCAGCGCCGCGACTTCACCCTTCGATTCGACCGTGAGCTTTTGCGCCAGGTCGCCGTTCGCCACCGCGGTCACGACCTTGACGATACCGCGCACTTGATTGGTGAGATTGGCGGCCATGACGTTGACGTTGTCGGTCAAGTCCTTCCACGTACCGGCGACGCCTTTCACTTCCGCCTGGCCGCCGAGCTTGCCTTCAGTACCGACTTCGCGCGCGACCCGCGTGACTTCGGCGGCAAAGGCGTTGAGCTGATCCACCATCGTATTAATGGTGTCCTTGAGCTGCAGAATTTCGCCGCGCGCATCCACGGTGATCTTGCGCGACAAGTCGCCGCGGGCGATGGCGGTTGCCACCTCGGCGATGTTACGCACCTGCGCCGTGAGATTGCCGGCCATCCAGTTGACGTTGTCGGTGAGATCTTTCCAGGTACCGGCGACACCGGGCACGTACGCTTGGCCGGCGAGCTTGCCTTCAGTACCGACTTCGCGCGCCACGCGTGTGACTTCGGCGGCAAACGAGTTCAGCTGGTCGACCATCGTGTTGATGGTTTCTTTGAGCTGCAGAATTTCGCCGCGCACGTCGACCGTGATCTTGCGCGACAAGTCGCCGCCGGCGATGGCGGTCGCGACCTCGGCGATGTTACGCACCTGACCGGTCAAGTTACCGGCCATCGAGTTAACGTTATCCGTTAAATCCTTCCAGGTACCGGCGACACCCGGCACCTGCGCCTGACCACCGAGCTTGCCTTCGGTACCGACCTCGCGCGCCACGCGCGTCACTTCCGAAGCGAAGCCATTCAGCTGATCCACCATCGTATTAATGGTGTTCTTGAGCTCTAAGATTTCGCCCTTAACGTCGACCGTGATCTTGCGCGACAAGTCGCCGCGGGCCACGGCGGTTGCGACTTCGGCGATGTTACGCACCTGCGCCGTGAGGTTGCCGGCCATCCAGTTGACGTTGTCGGTGAGATCCTTCCAGGTGCCGGCGACACCGGGTACGCGCGCCTGACCACCGAGCTTGCCTTCGGTACCCACTTCGCGCGCGACCCGCGTGACTTCCGCGGCGAAACCGTTCAACTGGTCCACCATCGTGTTGATGGTGTTCTTCAATTCGAGAATTTCGCCGCGCACGTCGACCGTGATCTTGCGCGACAAGTCGCCTGACGCTACTGCCGTCGTCACCTCGGCGATATTACGCACCTGCGCCGTGAGATTGCCGGCCATCCAGTTGACGTTGTCGGTGAGATCCTTCCAGGTGCCGGCGACACCCGGTACCTGCGCCTGACCGCCGAGCTTGCCTTCGGTACCCACTTCACGCGCCACCCGCGTCACTTCCGAAGCGAAGCCATTCAGCTGATCCACCATCGTATTGATGGTGTTCTTGAGCGCGAGAATTTCGCCTTTGACGTCGACCGTGATCTTGCGTGACAAGTCGCCACGGGCCACGGCGGTCGCTACTTCGGCGATGTTGCGTACTTGCGCCGTTAAGTTACCGGCCATCGAGTTGACGTTGTCGGTTAAGTCCTTCCAGGTACCGGCGACACCCGGTACCTGCGCTTGACCGCCGAGCTTGCCTTCGGTACCGACTTCGCGCGCCACGCGGGTGACTTCGGCGGCGAAGCTGTTGAGCTGGTCCACCATCGTATTGATGGTGTTCTTCAATTCGAGAATTTCACCTTTGACGTCGACGGTGATCTTGCGCGACAAGTCGCCGCGGGCCACGGCCGTCGTCACCTCGGCGATGTTACGCACCTGACCGGTTAAGTTGCCGGCCATCGAGTTGACGTTATCGGTTAAGTCCTTCCACGTACCGGCGACACCGGGGACTTGTGCCTGACCGCCAAGCTTGCCTTCGGTACCGACTTCGCGGGCGACGCGCGTGACTTCGGCGGCGAAACCGTTGAGCTGATCCACCATCGTATTAATGGTGTTCTTAAGCTCTAAGATTTCACCCTTAACGTCGACGGTAATTTTGCGCGATAAGTCGCCGTTCGCGATCGCGGTCGCGACCTCGGCGATGTTACGCACCTGACCGGTCAAGTTACCGGCCATCGAGTTAACGTTGTCCGTTAAATCCTTCCAGGTACCGGCAACACCCGGTACCTGCGCCTGACCACCCAATTTGCCTTCGGCGCCGACTTCACGGGCGACGCGTGTGACTTCGGCGGCGAAACCGTTGAGCTGATCCACCATCGTATTAATGGTGTTCTTCAATTCGAGAATTTCACCCTTAACGTCGACCGTGATCTTGCGTGACAAGTCGCCGCGGGCGACCGCGGTCGTTACCTCGGCGATGTTACGCACCTGACCGGTGAGGTTGGTCGCCATCGCGTTGACCGAGTCGGTCAGGTCCTTCCACGTCCCGGCAACGCCGGGCACGATCGCCTGGCCACCGAGCTTGCCGTCGGTACCGACCTCGCGCGCCACGCGCGTGACTTCCGAGGCGAACGAGCGCAGCTGATCGACCATGGTATTGATCGCTTCTTTCAGCTGCAGAATTTCGCCGCGCACGTCGACCGTGATCTTGCGCGACAAGTCGCCGCTCGCCACCGCGATCGTGACCTCGGTGATGTTGCGCACCTGCGCCGTCAGGTTGTTCGCCATCGAGTTGACGTTGTCGGTCAATTCTTTCCATGCGCCCGACACGCCTTTCACCTGCGCTTGACCACCGAGCTTGCCTTCGGCACCGACCTCGCGGGCGACGCGTGTAACTTCGGAAGTGAATACGCCCATTTGCTCGATCATCTTGTTGACGATCTTGGCGGAGCGCAGGAATTCGCCTTCGAGTGGACGGCCGTCGACTTCGAGGCGCATGGTTTGTGATAAATCGCCCTTAGCGACCGCCGCGATCGAGCGCGTCACTTCCGTCGTCGGCCACAGCAGGTCGTCGATCAGCGTGTTGATCGACGACTCCATCGTTCCCCAGGCGCCAATGCGACGCTCGCTGCGCAGACGCTGGCGGGTCTTGCCTTGCTTGCCGACCGATTGACCGACGCGGTCGAACTCGTCGGCGAGACGGCTGTTGGCGATAACGATTTCGTTGAACGCATCGGCGATCTTGCCGCGCAGTCCGGTCCAATCGCTCGGTAACCGCGCCGAGAAGTCGCCGTCGCGTACGGCTTGCAACGCGTGCAGCAGATCGCGCGCGTCGAGCGTGTCAATGGGAAAGTAAGGGGTGGGGACAACGGCGACGTCGCCGTCATTTTGCTGCCTGGACATAGAAGATCCTTCCTCTGGAGGTTGAGGGGGCATAGCTAAAGTTAACCCGCGAGTGGGGTAACCACAACGTGCGAATCAAATACCTCGCTATATATGTGCCTAATGTAGCTGGTGCGCTAGCGCGCGCCGACGACGGGCGTAGTAGCACCGATTAACTGGATCAGCAGTTGAGCATCGACCGGTTTCAACAGATGCGAATCGAAGCCGGCATTACGGCTGCGTTCGATGTCTTCCGGTTGGCCGTAGCCGCTGATGGCGATGAGGGGCACTTTTTTCAGATCTGGGTGCTGGCGCACGAGCCGGGCGATTTCGAAACCGGTCTTGCCGGGTAGGCCTAAGTCGATGAGCAGTACGTTCGCCTTGAACGCCAACGCCTTTTCGATCACGCCGTCACCTTCGTAGTGCCGGCCGACTTCATGGCCGCTCAAGCGCAATAACTCAGCCATGCTATCGGTGAGATCGCGGTTGTCGTCGACGATGAGTACGCGCCGTGCTTCCAGCGGCGCGTGCCAAGCTCTGTCGGGTTGGTTCTTCTGCTGGGTCGGTTCGGCAGTAGCGACCGGCAAGCGGATAAAGAACTTGCTACCGCGATCGCGACCGTCGCTATGGGCGCTGATAGTGCCGCCGTGCAGATCGACGATGCGGCGGACGATCGCAAGGCCGATACCGAGCCCGCCCTGATTGTCGGCCATCTCGCTGCCGCTGTGGGCGAATAGGTCGAACACGCGTGGCAACACTTCCTGATCGATGCCCTGGCCGTTGTCTTCGACGCGAATCTCGACGGTATCTTCCTTGAACAGGCCAACCACGGCGAGGGTGCCGCCGGGCGCGGTGAATTTGGCAGCGTTCGCCAGCAAGTTGGCGATGGCACGTCCCAGTCGCACCGGATCGACGTACAGTCGAACTTCGGTTAACGGCAAGTCGACACGCAAGCCGTGGCGGTTGGCGCTGATCAGCGGCCGTACGGTTTCGATCGCTTGCGACACAACAGTGCGCAGGCTCGTCATCTCGCGCTTCAACGCGATCTTGCCGTTAACGATGCGGCTCAGCTCTAGCAGGTCGTCGACGATGCGCGTCAGCTGCAACAGTTGCCGGTCGATGACTTGCAGCGCCCACTCGCGTCGGCCGAGATCGTTGAGGCTGTGCTGAATGATGTCGAGCGCGGTCTTGATCGGCGTAATTGGATTGCGCAACTCATGGGCGACGATGCTGAGGAGTTTGTCTTTGCGACGGTCGGCTTCTTTGAGCGCGTGTTCAGCACGGATACGGTCGGTGATATCGACGAGCGCAGCAACGGCGCCGCAGGTTGCACCACGCTCGCTGCGCTGCGGTAAGGTATTACCAAGGAAGTAGCGAATCTGTTCACCCATCTTCACTTGGATTTCCCAATTGCGAATTTCGTCGCCAGCGGCGGCGCGCTGCAAGTGCAGTAATTCGCTCGGCAGGAAATCGTGTTCATCGCCGGCGACGGTCTGCGCTAATGCTTGCAGTAATTCTTCGCCGGCGGCGTTAGCGCGTAGCTGCCGGCAATCGACATCGTCGGCAATGATGACGGCGGCCGGCATAGCTTCCATGATTGAGCGCAAATCGGCGGCACCGGTGTGTGCACGCGTTTCATCGACCGACAGCGACTGTTTGGTGTCGCGGGCGGGCGGGGACGTGCTCAGCGTGGAGTCTGGTGTATTCACTTCTATGAGGCGGTCACTCATTGCGTAGTTCGCAACGTCGCGTTCCGTTTTGTCGGCGCCGACGGTTGCCGCGCACAACGGAGGGCACTCTATCAATATTCCGCGCGTGCTGCGAGGATGAGACAGCAGCAATAACTAACACTCTACGCGCGGGATTTATCCGCGCGACTCAGGTGCTGCCGGTGTTTGCTTGTACGTAGCGGGCAATCAGCGCGCGCTTTTCTTTCGGCGACATTAAACGTATAGCGCATTCGCGGATCAGTGCCGCCGAGCGGCTTTCGCACGGCTCTTGATAACGCAATTTCACCGGTCGTCGACTGCGTGTGTAGCGCGCACCGGTGCCTTCGTTGTGCTCACGCACACGCCGTTCAATATCGTTGGTGATACCGGTATACAACGAGCCATCGCTGCACTCAAGAATGTAGAGGAGCCAGGCGCTGTCGTTACCCGCAGTCGTCGCCGGGGTTTTTTCCGACATGGTGGTTTCCTTATTGAAGTAAAAGTCAGTTAATACGCGATGCCATGCGTTCGAGATCGATAATGCGCAGCCGCAGGTCGCCGGCATCAGGCGTCGTCGGGTTCAATATCAAGTAACGCCGCAGGTCATCGAGCGCCGGCCGGAAGCATTCGAGCTTCTCGTACAACTGGCCGCGCTCAAGCAGCTCTTCCGCCAAATCCGGCCGGATCAGCAGTATGCGGTCGATTACCATCAAGCCTTTGGTGTGGTCTTCGTTGTGCAGGTAGATCGCCTTCAGGTTACGCAACATGCGCAGCAGAATTTCTTTCTTGCCGGCGGTTTGCAGCAGCGGTGCCAGCGGTGCTTGCGGCGCATTGGCATCGCCGAAGCGTTGGCGCAGGCGCTCGAGAAGGTCTTCTTCGCTCAACGCCATTCCGCCGGAAAACGGATCGAGCACGATATCGCCTTCGGTGGTGGCCGATTTGACTAAGAAATGCCCAGGGAACGAGACGCCTTCGAGGGTCAGCCCGAGGCGGCTGCCGATTTCTATATAAAGGATCGACAGGGTGATCGGGATGCCGAGCTTACGGTCGAGCACCTCGTTCAAGAAGCTGTTGCGTGGGTCGTAGTAATCGTCGGTATTGCCGGTGAAGCCTTGCTCTTCGAATAGGAAATCGTTGAGCGCCACCAGCGTTTCCTCGAAGCCGGCCGGTTCCGGCAGGCGCGCACGTATGGTCGCCGCCAGCTCATCGAGCCGTTGCAGGTAGGTGTCGATATCGAGGTTGGGATACTCGTCGCTCGCAACGAGCAGCGCTGCCTCGGCCAGGTTCATGTCTTCCTCTGGTCGTTGCAACACCGCCTTGAGGCGTTCGATCGAGGAGTGTGGCTGCGTCATCATTAAAACTAACTATAGCAAAGCCGCTTCGCGCAACTGTCACTGTTGATCGATAGTGACGTAAAACGTCACTATCGATTAAACCATTAATGAGACTAGTTACTTACGTTCGTCGGAGTAATGCTCGAAAATTCTATGAAAGGATTTTTTTGCAATGCGATGGAATGTAGAAAGGCGGTGAATGTCGCGTAGTCGGGTGCACACGGTACACAGCGTGCACCCGACGTTGGGTTACCGTTGACCGGCGATATACAACCAAGTCTTGACCACGGTATCCGGGTTGAGCGACACGCTGCTGATCCCTTCCTGTACCAGCCACTGCGCCAAGTCTGGATGATCCGACGGTCCTTGGCCGCAGATGCCGACGTATTTGCCGGCCTTGCGACATGCTTGGATAGCCATGTGCAGTAATGCTTTCACCGCGGGATCGCGTTCATCGAACAGCGATGCGATCAAACCGGAATCGCGGTCGAGGCCAAGCGTCAATTGCGTTAAATCGTTCGAGCCGATCGAGAAGCCGTCGAAGTGTTCCAGGAATTGCTCGGCCAATAATGCATTCGACGGCAGCTCGCACATCATGATGAGACGCAGGCCGTTGACCCCACGTTTTAAGCCATTTTCCGCCAATATTTCGACCACTTCGCGCGCCTGCGGTACGGTGCGCACGAACGGCACCATGATCTCGACGTTGGTCAGGCCCATGTCGTCGCGCACTTTGCGCAGCGCTCGGCATTCGAGATCGAAGCAGTCGCGGAAGGTGTTGGCAACGTAACGCGCGGCGCCGCGAAAGCCGAGCATCGGATTTTCTTCCTTCGGCTCGTAGCGCTCGCCGCCGATCATGTTGGCATATTCGTTCGACTTGAAGTCGGACAGACGCACGATCACCGGCTTCGGATGGAATGCTGCCGCCAGTGTCGCGATACCCTCGGCCAACTTTTCCACGTAGAAGCGCACCGGGTCGCCATAGCCGGCGATGCGTTCGTCGATTTTACGTTTGACGTCGGCCGGTTGATCGGCGAGTTGCAGCAACGCCTTCGGATGAATGCCGATCATGCGATTGATAATGAACTCGAGTCGAGCGAGGCCGATGCCGGCGTTCGGTAGCCACTGAAAGTCGAACGCGCGTTCCGGGTTGCCGACGTTCATCATGATCTTCACCGGAATCGGCGGCATTTTTTCCAGACTGACTTCGCGTATTTCGAAGTCGAGCTTGCCGTTGTAGATGAAGCCGGTTTCGCCTTCGGCGCACGAGACCGTCACCGGTTTGCCGTCCGGAATTTTGTCGGTGGCATCGCCGCAGCCGACGATTGCCGGAATGCCGAGCTCACGGGCGATGATCGCTGCGTGGCAGGTGCGACCGCCGCGATTGGTAACGATGGCGGCGGCCCGTTTCATCACCGGTTCCCAATCGGGATCGGTCATGTCGGTGATCAGTACGTCGCCGGGCTGCACCTTGTCGAGCTCGGAGGTGTGCTCGATGACGCGCGCCCGGCCGGCGCCGATGCGGGCGCCGATCGAGCGGCCGGTGGCCAAGATTTCGCCGCGTTGCTTCATATGGAAGCGCTGCAGCATATCGTTGCCGGCGCGGCTCTTCACTGTCTCCGGACGCGCTTGCAGGATGTACAACTTGCCGTCAGTGCCGTCCTTGCCCCATTCGATGTCCATCGGCCGGCGGTAGTGCTTCTCGATAATGAGCGCTTGCCGCGCCAAGTCTTCGACTTCGCCATCGGTTAAGCAGAATTGCCGTTGCTCATTGACCGGTACCGGCACCGTTTCCACGGCTTTGCCGCCGGCGGCGCCATAAATCATTTTGATGGCTTTGCTGCCGCGCGTGCGTTTCAGGATGGCGTGGCGCGCCGCCGCCAGCGTCGGTTTGTGAACGTAAAATTCATCGGGATTCACCGCGCCTTGAACGACCGTTTCGCCGAGACCATAAGAAGCGGTGACGAATACGACGTCGCGGAAGCCGGACTCGGTGTCGAGCGTGAACATCACGCCGCTGGCGCCGAGGTCGCTGCGGCACATGCGTTGAATGCCGGCGGACAGCGCCACCAAGTCGTGCTCGAAGCCTTGGTGCACGCGATAAGAAATCGCCCGGTCGTTGAACAACGACGCGAACACTTGTTTGACGGCCAACAGCACGTTCGGCAGGCCTTTGACGTTGAGGTAGGTTTCTTGTTGGCCGGCAAACGACGCTTCCGGCAAATCTTCAGCAGTTGCCGAGGAGCGCACGGCCACCGAAGCGTTGTCGCCCATTTGCCGATAACCGTCGGCGAGCGCTTGTTCCAATTGTTTCGGCAGTGTCGCCGCCAACACCCAATCGCGGATCTCGCGGCCGGCGGCAGTCAATGCCGGCAGGTCGTCGACGTTGAGCGTTTTCAAGCGTTCGCTGATGCGCTGGGTTAGCCGGTTCTGATCGATAAAGGCGCGGAACGCGTCGGCGGTCGTGGCGAAGCCGCCGGGTACGCGTACGCCGAGCGACGTTAGATGGTGGATCATTTCGCCGAGCGAGGCGTTTTTGCCGCCGACGCGCGCTACATCGCCCATGCCCAATGTTGCAAAATCTACGACCCATTCACGCATTACTTATTTACCTCCGCCTGACATAATTACCGACTTATGGAACGCGCCGTCTTTTTCGTCTCTGACCGTACAGGCATTGCGGCCGAAACGCTCGGGTTGAGTCTGCTCGCGCAGTTCAACGGCATCAAATTTAAAAAATATACCCATCGTTTCATCGATTCGCTCGACAAGGCGCAAGTCGTTTGCGACGAAATTCATCGCGCCGCGGTCGAGACCGGCGTACTGCCGATCGTGTTCAGCACCATGATCGACGACGAGATGCGGCGGGCGGTGACGGCGCCAGATTGCATCCTGTTCGATCTGGTCGATACCTTTATATCTCCGCTCGAGGCTGCCCTCGGCCAGAAATCGTCACATACCATCGGCCGCGCGCGCGAAGCGGTCGACCAGTCGAAATATAACTTGCGCATGGACGCGGTGAACTACGCACTTACCACAGACGACGGCCTGCACACGCAGGATTATAGAAACGCCGACGTCATCATCGTCGGTGTATCGCGCTCGGGTAAAACCCCGTCTTGCCTCTATTTAGCACTGACTTTCGGGGTGTACGCCGCTAATTACCCGCTGACCCCGGAAGACCTCGAAGACCAACGCCTACCAACCTCGCTCGTGCCGCATCGACGGCAGTTGTATGGCTTAACGATCGATGCCGAGCGGCTGCAACAGATCCGCCGCGAGCGTAAAGCCGAGGGCGTGTACTCCTCGTTACGCCAATGCCAATACGAGGTGGCGCAGGCGGAAGCCCTGTTTAGAGCCGAAAATATCCCCTATTTGTCGACAACTACGATGTCTGTCGAGGAAATCGCCACAACTATTCTGCACCACATGAAGCTGCAATGGCGCCTTTCCTGATGGCGGTCGCCTAGTTTCCCCGGGGGGAGGGAGGGGGAATGGCATGCAAAATGCTCTTGAAGTAGGGAGTATCGCCTGCCAAGGGGGATAGGTGAAGGGGGTCAGTACGAACGCAACCGGCTGGGTGCTGGTGGTGGAGCCATCCGCCACGCTGCGTCACGCCTTGCAGCGACTCGGGAATGAGGCGAAGTATCCATTTTTCGTGGTGACTTCTTACGAAGCTGGCCTTGCCGAACTGAAAGAACCCAAGAGCGGCGCACCACCGATAGCCGCATTAATTGGTTACCCGTCGCAGCTTACGACTGCCTCGGACGAGCTGCTGGCGGCCCTGCGCCAGCCGCAACATTTAGCCACCGCCGTTATTCTGCTGACCCACGCTGCGACCACCGAGACCTTCGATTGGGTCGCGCGCCGACCGGGCTCGGCGATGTTGCTGTGGGACGATTACAGCGGCTGCCTGACGACGCTGGAGCGGCTGCTGACACCGAATCCATCGCCGGTTGCCGTCAGTGACGCAGTCGACGATATCCGCGTGCTGTTCGTTGACGATGCCCGCACCGTGCGCACGGCCTACCAGCGGTTGCTCGTACGGCATGGCTATATGGTTGAAGTGGCAACCAACATTACCGACGCGATGGAGCTCGCGCTCGCGCGGTCGTTCGATATTGCCATCGTCGATTATCACATGCCCGGCGGCAACGGCGACGTGCTATGCCGACAGTTGCGCCACGACCCGCGCACCGTCGGCATCACCACCGCCATCCTCACCGGCAGTTATCTCGATCAAGTGATCCGCGATTCGCTCGACGCCGGTGCGATTGAATGCATGTTCAAAGTCGAGTCGGACGAGTTGTTCCTGACGCGGCTCGCCGCCATGAGCCGAGCGATTCGCGCCAAGAAGTCGATCGATGCCGAACGCCAGCGCTTGGCCGGCATCCTCGCTTCGGTCGGCGACGGTGTATACGGCGTCAACCGCGCCGGTCAGGTTACCTTCATCAATCCCGCGGCCAGCGCGATCTTAGGCTTGAGTGACATAAACAGCATCATTGGCCGCTTAGCGCACAAGTTGTTCCACTATGCGACAGAAGATGGCCGCGCAAATCCGGCCGATACCTGTTTCTTGCAGCAGGCCTATGTCTCCGGCGATGAGTTGCGCGAGTGGGAAACTGTATTTTGGAATCGCGCGGGCGATGCTGTGCCGGTCGAATGCACGGTCTATCCGCTGCGGGTCGAAGGTCGGCTGGAAGGATCGGTGGTTGCATTCCGCGACGTGTCGGAACGCAAGCAGCTCGAGCGCGAGCTCGTGTGGCAAGCGAATCACGACACGTTGACGCATCTCTACAACCGCAACTTTTTCGAACGCGCACTCGAGGCCGAAGTGTCGCGCTTGAAGCGCAGCCGCGAGCTCACGGCGTTACTGTATATCGATCTCGATCGTTTCAAATACATCAACGATACCGCCGGCCACGCCGCCGGCGATCGTTTGCTTTGTGAAATCAGCGCGCGCTTGAAATCGCGTCTGCGCGACTCCGACACCTTGGCGCGTCTCGGTGGTGACGAGTTCGCGATCATTCTGCGCAACGTCAGCGAAGAAAGCGTGCGTACTGCGGCCGACGGTTTTCGCGAGATCCTGGAAGAATTTAGTTTTGTTTACAATTCCAAAAGCTACAACGTCAACGGCAGCATCGGCGTCGCGCTGATCGACCGTAACGCGTTGTCGCCGGGTGAAGTCTTGGCCAACGCCGACATTGCCTGCCACATCGCCAAGAGTCGCGGCCGCAATCAGACGCATGTCTATCGTTCGTGCGACGACGAGCGGGGTTCGATGGGTCTCGAACTCGGCTGGTCAGCGCGCTTGCAAGACGCGTTGAAGAGCGATCGCTTTCAGTTGATGTACCAACCGATTGTGGCGGTGGACGCGGTAGGTGCCGGCGCAATGCCGGTGGAGCAGGGGCGTTTGTGGGATCAGCTTGAAGCGGTCGCCCTACGCGCCGCCGGCCATTACGAGGTGCTGGTGCGCCTGCTGGACCACGGCGGCGCGTTGATTTCACCCGGCGCATTTTTACCGACTGCCGAACGCTTCGGTCTGATGCCGCAAATCGACGCCTGGATTCTAACGAATGCCGTCCGCCAGCTGACTGCATTACATGCGCGCGGTCGCGCGGCGACGTTCACCATTAATTTGTCCGGTCAGACGATGGACGCCGCGCAACTGGTGCCGTTGCTGAAGCAATTGCTCGATCGACATCCGATCGATTCGCGCTACCTCATCTTCGAAATCACCGAGACCAGCGCCATTGCCAATATCGAAGCCGCCAAGCGTCTGATTAACGAGCTACGCGACATCGGCTGCCGTTTCGCGCTCGATGATTTCGGCAGCGGCTTTAGCTCGTTCTATCACTTGAAACACTTGCCGGTGGATTTCATCAAGATCGACGGCCAGTTCGTGCAAGGCATGCATAGCGACCCCATCGATCGCGCCATCGTCGGCTCGATCAACGACATCGCCCATTCGTTCGGCAAGCGTACCGTCGCCGAATTCGTCGAGAGTCGCGATATCCTCGGCATGCTGCAAACCGTCGGCGTCGACTTTGCGCAAGGTTATTACATCGCCTCACCGCGGGCGGACATTGGGCCGCGGGTGGTTTCTTCGGTGCTGGCTCGTTAGATTGAATCGCCCCAAAGGGGCGATTCAACCTAGTAAACCGCAAAACACCCCAAATCCTCCGCAAAACCCACTGGCCCCACATAACGCGTACGAACCGCCGCCAGTGTCGCTTCTTCGCTCCCCAACGTTTGCCGCGTTCGGCGCGAGAGCACCAACCGTTTAACGCCAGCCTGCGCGGCAATGCGACCGATCGTAGACGGCAACATTCGTCGCGCACGATCAGCGGCCGAGGCGTCTTCACGGACGGCAAGATGAGCGATGAGTAAATCGGCGTTCCGCGCTAACCGCTCAAGGTTGCCGCCTTCGCCGTTACTGTCGCCGCTGAAGACGATCTGGTGGTTACCGACGGTGATACGCCAGGCGAGGGCGGGGTAGGCGCCGTTAATCACGGTAGTCGCTGCTGCTTGGAAAGTTTTACCGGAATGGACCGGTAACACGGGATCGCCGTTGTCGCGACGGTTGCGAGTACCCATTGCCGATGATGGGTGCTCGCGCACATCGTGCACTTCGAGTTTGAAGTCATCGTTAGACAGCGGGCTCAAGACACCGCCGAGATGACGATAGGCACCGCGCGTGCCGTCGAGTAACGCGCGCACGAAGGCGACGGTCGAAGGAGCAGAGCGATTACCGGTGGGTCCGTAGAGCGTGAGTGGGCGCTCGCGGGCCTCGTTCATAGCGGTGTTGATTAGCATCGGCAAGTCAGCCGTGTGATTGACATGTAGATGCGTGAACAGGATGACATCGAGATCGGTGGCATGTGCGCCGCTTTCGGCAAAGCGCATGGCGGTGCCGCTGCCGGTGTCGATCAATACGCGCGCCTTGCCGTCGATCCAGAGGAGATAACCACTGGCGGCGCGATGGTCAGCGAAGTCGCCGCCACCGGAACCGAGTGTCTGCACCTTAAGGCCCTGGGTGTTGCATTCATCGACGTCGGTAATATGGCTGCTGGCATTCGCCGACTGAGCGACCGAGAGCAGCGCCCACAAGAAAGCGGTAGCGCGAAGAAAATTCATTGTTAGGTTTTATCCGCTGATAGGGTCGTCGCAGAGGGAGTGATCGATTATCGTGTCGTCAATCTTCGTCGCGGCGCGTCTCCACCGCGAGCACGGCGCCATCGTCGTCGGCCTCGACCTGAAACACGATCGGTCGGCAACAGACGTAGCAGTCTTCGATATATTCCTGATTACCGCCGCTGGGGTCGACGTTGGTTTCGAACGATTCGCCGCAGTACGGGCATTGCACGGTGCGCAGAACAATCATGGCGTTTGCGAATGTGGTCCAACCGGTGGCGATCTTGCCTCATCTCACCCACTGGTACAATGCGCCCGCATGAGCCGCGCAACCGCCGTATTGCCGCCAGATGACACGCCGATCCGCATCGGTGTCAGCAGTTGCTTGTTGGGTGAACCGGTGCGCTACGACGGTGGCCACAAGCGCGACGCGTATATTACCCGTACGCTGGCACGTCTGGTCGAGCTGGTGCCGATCTGCCCGGAAATGGCCATTGGCCTCGGTGTGCCACGGCCGCCGATCCAGTTGGTCGGCGATCCGGCGGCGCCGCGTGCGGTCGGTGTTGTCGACCCGTCACTTGATGTGACGCAGTCGCTTGCGGCTTACGGTCGCCAGACCGCACATCGATTGGACGACATTAGCGGCTATCTCTTGAAAAGCCGGTCACCGAGTTGTGGTATGGAACGGGTGAAGGTGCAACGTGCGCGCAGTATGGTGCGTGCCGGCCGTGGCATTTTTGCCTCGGCGTTGATGACAGCGCGACCGTTATTGCCGGTAGAAGAGGACGGCCGGCTCGCCGATCCGTTGCTACGCGATAATTTTTGGGAACGCGTTTTTGCTTACGCGCGTTGGCGTACGCTTCACGCGGGCAGCATTACACGCGCTCGCCTCATGAATTTTCATAACGCCCATATTCTTACTCTTGTCGCGCATGGTGCATCGCATGATGCGGCACTCGGTCGCTTGTTGTCTGACAGTAAAAAAAGTACGGCAACAGCGTATGGGCGCAGATTCATGCAGGCGTTGGCACGGCCGGTGACCATCGCCGGTCACGCGCGCGCCTTGCAGTACGTACTGACGCGGCTCGAGCCGCGGCTCAACCTGCGCGAACGCAATGAAGTCCGTCGATCGATCGTGCGCTATCGCGCCGGTGAGTTGTCTTGGTTAACGACGGTAAAACGACTACGGCGTTATCCCGACCCATGGATCGCCAGCCAGGTGTATCTGTACCCCGACGCGCGCGAGCTGGCATTGCGATTCCGTCGGCGTTAGTCGAATTTGCGGACACCGGTGTTGTTGCCCAACAGCAGCACGTCAGCGGCACGGCGCGCGAATAGGCCGTTGCTGACGACGCCGGCGATGTGATCGATCTCGCTCTCCAACTCGACCGGATTGATGATCTTCAAGTTGTGGACGTCGATGATGAGGTTGCCGTTGTCGGTGGTGAAGTCCGGCCGCAATACCGGTTCGCCACCGAGCTTAACCAATTGCCGTGCTACATAAGAGCGCGCCATCGGAATCACCTCGATCGGCAATGGGAAGTTACCGAGTACCGCGACCATCTTGGAATCATCGGCGATACAAATGAATTTCTTGCTGGCCGCTGCCACGATCTTCTCGCGGGTCAGCGCGCCACCGCCACCCTTGATCAGATACAGGTGTTCGTTCGCTTCATCGGCGCCATCGATGTACAGCGGCAAATCACCGGTGTTGTTCAGGTCGAGCACGGCAATACCGGCCTTTTTCAGGCGGGTAGCGGTGGCGTTGGAGCTCGCCACGGCGCCGGCGAGTTTGACCTTCGATTTTGCCAGTTGGTCGATGAAGTGGTTGGCCGTAGAACCGGTGCCGACACCGATGACCATGCCATCTTCGAGATAGTCCAACGCGGCCGTTGCGGCTGCTTTCTTTTTGTCGTCTGCGCTCATGATTGCTCTCCGAGTACCGGTCGCGAGAATAGCGAGCTGCTGTGTATTTATAAAGAATGAACTTCTGATAGATTAAGCCCGACCTTAATTACGGATTTCCAACGGCGGTCCCTGTGTCCCAGCAATACATAAAGAAAATTTTGACGGCGCGCGTTTACGAAGTCGCCAATGAAACGCCGCTCGACTACGCGCCGATATTATCGCGCCGTTTGCAAAACCACGTGTGGATCAAGCGCGAGGACGAACAACCGGTGTTTTCATTCAAATGCCGCGGCGCTTACAACAAAATGGCCGGTCTGACGCCGGCCGAGCTCAAGCGCGGCGTGATTTGCGCTTCCGCCGGCAACCACGCGCAAGGTGTTGCGTTGGGCGCGAAGAAGCTCGGCGCCAAGGCGATTATCGTCATGCCGCGCACGACACCGCAAATTAAGGTCGATGCCGTCCGCAACTTAGGCGGCGAGGTAGTGTTGCACGGCGATAATTACGACGCCGCCAGCGAGCATGCCCAGAAGTTGCGCGCATCGAAAAAGCTGACTTACATTCACCCGTACGACGATCCCGAGGTCATCGCCGGTCAGGGCACTATCGGTTTCGAGATCCTGAAGCAGCACTCCAAGGAATTGCACGCCGTGTTCGTGCCGGTCGGCGGCGGCGGATTGATTTCCGGTATCGCTGCTTACATCAAGCAACTGCGTCCGGAAGTAAAAATCATCGGCGTCGAGCCGGAAGATGCCGACGCCATGGATCGCTCGCTCAAAGCCGGCAAACGCGTACTGCTCGATCATGTCGGCATCTTCGCCGACGGTGTTGCCGTACGGAAGGTCGGCGAGGAGACGTTCAAGCTTTGCAAGAAGTTCGTCGACGAGATGATCGTCGTATCGAACGACGAAATCTGCGCCGCGATCAAAGATATTTTCGAAGACCGCCGCTCGATATTGGAACCGGCCGGCGCTCTTGGCTTTGCCGGCTTGAAGCGTTATGTCGAACGCGAAAAGTTGAAAGACAAGCACATGATCGCCATCGCTTCCGGCGCCAATGTCAACTTCGACCGTTTGCGGCACGTTGCCGAGCGCGCCGAAATCGGCGAACGCCGCGAGGCGATCCTAGCGGTGACGATCCCCGAGCGCCCGGGCGCGTTCCGTCAGTTTTGCGCCATCATCGGCGATCACAACATCACCGAGTTCAACTACCGCTATGCCGATCCAAAAAATGCGCACATCTTCGTCGGTATCCAGGTGCATGCCGGTGAAGTAACGCCGCTGATAAAGATATTGCGCGCTAAGAGCTATCCGACGCTCGACATGACCGACAACGAAATGGCGAAGCTCCACATCCGCCACCTGGTCGGCGGTCGCGCGCCCAATGCGGTGCACGAAATTCTGTATCGCTTCGAATTCCCGGAGCGCCCGGGCGCATTGATGAATTTCCTGAACAAGATGGGCGGCGCCTGGAACATCAGCTTGTTCCATTACCGTAATCATGGCGCCGACTTCGGTCGCGTATTGATCGGTATGCAAGTGCCGCCGGCCGACAAGAAGAAGTTCCAGGGATTTCTCGACAACTTGGGCTACGAGTACGCCGAGGAGACCGGCAATCCGGCATACAAGTTGTTTCTGAGCTAAGCGGCGCCGTCCTCTTTCTTGCAGGAAAGAGGACGGTGATGGGTTAGCCTTTCATCCGTTCGGCTTTTTTGATGACAATGTCCTCACGCGGGACATTTTCAAACGGCCCGGTCGTTCCGGCCGGTGCCGACTCGATCTTCTTTACCACGTCCATTCCCTTCGTTACTTTGCCGAACACTGCATAGCCCCAGCCTTGAGGGTTTTTGGCGCGATGGTCGAGGAAGTTGTTATCGATCGTATTAATAAAAAATTGTGCACTGGCGGAGTCAGGGTCCATCGTGCGGGCCATGGCGATAGTGCCAGCGAGATTTTTGAGACCGTTGTCGGCCTCATTTTTGATCGGCGAGTCGGTCGGTTTCTGTTTCAGCCCAGGCAAGAAGCCGCCACCCTGGACCATGAAACCGGGAATGATCCGATGAAATATCGTGCCGTTGTAAAAACCCTTGTCGACGTACCTGAGGAAATTCGCTGTGCTGACCGGTGCCTTTTTCGCGTCGAGTTCGATCTCGATGACGCCGGCGCTGGTTGTTATGCGTACTTTCGGCGACACATCGGCGGCAATGCTGATCAATGGCGCGATCAAGAGGGTGACGAACAGGGGTAGGGCGAAAAGCTTCCGCATGTCGTTATTTCTCCTTACTTACATGATTGAGCCGTCGGCTCGTAGTTATCCATTTTCCATTTTGAGAATTGCTTTCCACTCGGCGGCGGTCACCGGCAAGATCGACAACCGATTACCGCGCGCGAGCAGTCGCATGTTTTTCAGGGCGGGATTCTGCCGCAACTCCGCGAGCGGTACGAGTTGTTTTAGCCTGCGCTGGTAGCGTACGTCGACCATATACCAGAGCGGTTTATCCGGCCGGCTTTTCGGATCGCAATAAGCGCTTTTCGGATCCCAGGCGGTGAAATCGGGATAGGCGGCTTCGGCAATTTCGATGATGCCGGCAACACCCGGTTCCGGACAGCTGGAATGATAGAAGAACGCCAGGTCGCCTTGCTTCATATCGCGCATGAAGTTGCGCGCCTGGAAGTTACGCACGCCGTCCCAATGCTCGGTTTTTTTGGGGCGAGTTTTGAGATCGTCGATCGAGAAGACGTCGGGCTCGGATTTCATTAGCCAATATTGCATATATTCATAAAGCTCGCGTTAGCGCACCAACTCCTCCTCCCCCTCAGGGGGGTGAGGCGGGGTTTTCGCAGATGCACTTGACGTGCATCTGCGCCGCCGAACGGGTGCACATGGTTTTCGTGCACCCCGGGTGGAAACAAGAGGTGGGGGTGGGTGTCGCTAAGGTTCGTCAGTGTCATCAAGCCTCGGTAAACCCACCCCCACCCCAGCCCTCCCCCTGAGGGGGAGGGAGATATAGTTCGGTGGGTTTTTTTAGGACACCACGCCTAAGGTTCGTCCAGCGCTAACCGACGAATCGACCGGCTCTTGCCAGTAGGCTCGTCGATATCGATAACCACACCGCAGAGCCGACCCTTGCCTTCGGCCAAGTCGAAGCGTTCCGGCAATTTGTACATCAATCGTTTGAGCGCCTTAGCGATGTCGAGACCGATGACCGAGTCATAACAGCCGGCCATGCCGACGTCGGTGATATAGGCGGTGCCGCGCGGCAAGACGCGCTCGTCGGCCGTCGGTATGTGCGTATGCGTGCCGACGACGGCGCTGACGCGGCCGTCGAGATACCAGCCCATCGCTGTTTTTTCGCTGGTGGTTTCGGCGTGAATGTCGACTAACACGATTTTGACGTCATCCGGCTTACGCGCCAACGCTTCATCGACGGCATGGAACGGGCATGCAAGCGTCGGCTGCATGAATAATGTGCCCATTACATTCAGCACGCCGACGCGACCGGCACGCGTGTCGGTGACATACCAACCGCTGCCGGGTGTGGTCGGCGGAAAATTGTGCGGACGCAGCAGGCGCGGCTCGCGCACGATGTAGTCGAGCGCTTCTTTCTTGTCCCACGCATGATTGCCGTTGGTAATGACGTCGATACCGAGCGCGAACAAGTCGCGCGCGGTGTCGCCGGTGATGCCGTTGCCGCCGGCGATGTTTTCACCGTTGGCGACAATAAGGTCGAGCGTGAGTTGTTGGCGCAGACTCGGTAAATGCGCGGCGAGTGCGCGGTAACCGGGTGCGCCCATGACGTCGCCGATAAAAAGCAGGTTCATGCAGCGCCGCCGATTAGAGCGGTGCCGTGTAGATGGCGCGGTCGGTGACGATACCGTTGAGCGGAACGTCCCATGGATCGCACGCTAGACGCGGCAGCCGCTGAAAATCGTGCGCTAGGCCGATCAGATGAGGTTTGCGGTAGTAGTGCCGATTCCGTAGAAATTCGAGCGTGTGATCGTAAAATCCTTTGCCCATGCCAAGTCGATTGCAATGATCGTCGAACGCGACCAATGGGATCAGCACCAAATCCAGTTCCGGCGCGCGTATCAGGTGGTGTGGTATTACCTTCGGTTCGAGGATGCCGAAGACATTGGTCGTCATTTTCATGTTGGGTTTGAGCTCGGCGAACCAAAGCTGATGGCGGGCACCGCGCCCAAGCACGGGTAGGAACGCCTGCTTGCGCATCTGCCAGATGCGTTCGATCACGACGCTCGGATCGATCTCGCCATCGTTCGGCAGATAACAGGCGACACGCCGGCTGACGCGAAACCAACGCGCCGCCGCTACATGCCCGGCTAAGTGGCGTGCGGCCGACTTTTGTTCGGCCGGTGAAAGCGCGCGCCGCTGCGCGCGCATGTTGCGACGTAGTTCAGCTTTCAAGGAAGCGAAGCACTCATGGAGTTATTGTTGGCACGAACGGCGATCGTATGGTTAGAAATATCGCCGGCAGAAAAAATTCCATGGCGGAAATTTTCAGAATTATTTATTGAGCGTGAAAGTAAGACGCCCTCCGCAGGTGCCGTATTGTCCCAAGTACCTTGAACCGGGAGGTTCAAGTGGGAGCCTAAGGGATGTTTCAGGCTTTCCGCTACCAGGGCGGACTTGCACAACAACATCCACTATTCGGCTCCCGTAGCTTTACGCTAGGTTCGAAGGGATGCCGGAACAACACAAACACCGCAGGGGGCGCGCATTAACTATATACCTATTGATGCAGCGCTGCATCCCAATGCAACGCTGCATCAATCTTACTTTGCAAGAAGCGAAGTCGCTGCGTGACGCTTTCAGAAATGTCACCGTGTCGACGTTGCTCAAGAAGTTCGTGGCTAATGTTGAGTGCAGCGATGATGGCGGCGCGCTCGGTGCCGAGTACTTTGCCATTCGTTTGAATCTCGCGCAGTTTGCGATCGAGATAAGCGGCCGCTGCTAACAACGATTCACGCTCTTCGGGCGGACAAGCGACGATAAATTCTTTGCCGAGAATATTTACCGAGACGCCCTCTGCGGTTTCTTTCATCACGCGCGTTCCAGGGCTTTGAGGCGATTGATCATCGATTCGATACGTTCGCGGGCGATGCGCGTTTTTTCCATCAGGCGCGCGTGCTCGGCATGCATGTTGTCTTGCTCTGAGCGCAACACGGTATTCTCATTCTTCAGCTGTTGGCACGCCTCGATCAGTTGGTCGATGCGGTTTTCGAGCTGCTTGAGATCGTCGTTGTCCACGGCACGTATCACGGAGGTTTTTATCAATATATGTTCGACACTATGTAAGGTCAACCTGAGGTTAACCGTGGGCGGTGGCGCAGCGGCACGGTAAACTGCTTATTTCCGCAGAGAACGCTTATGGAAATCGCTCCCGACTATGACACGCTGACCGATGTCCTCGCCACCGCCGAGGTCGCCATGAGTGCGGCCGAAGCGCACGGCATCATTGCCGGCGCCTGTTGCGCGCCGCAGACACCGCCGCTCAATCATTTATTTTTCGGGACCAGCAGCGATGCGCCCACACGCGAAGTCGAGTATTTGTTGACGCTATTGGTGGTACTGCAAGAGGACACGCAGCGGCGACTGGGCGAAACCGATTTCGAATTCGAGCCGTTGTTGCCGGAAGAAGCGGGCACTGCTCAGGTCGAAGCAATCGGCGACTGGGCGCGGGGTTTTGTGCTTGGCCTGACCGCCGCCGGTGTCCGCGAGCCGACCGAGTTACCGGACGAGGCCGGTGAGTTCATGCGCGATGCGGTCGCGATCGGCGAAGTACAGGCAGACGAAGCCCCAAGCGAGGCGCAAGCGCGAGAAATTGCCGAGCTCATCGAATACCTGCGGGTGGGCGTGCAGGTGGTATACGAAACTTGCCGCGGTTAGGGTAAACGCCGCGCCAAAATATCCGTCAGCGTCGCTTCGTAAGCGTCTAGTCGCGGTCCGGCCGCGGCAATGGCTCGCCGCGCCATGGTTTCAGCGTCGTGCCAATGGCCTTGCTCGGCCAACGTCTGTGCCAAATTATTGAGTGCATCGCCCGAAGCCGGGTGCGCCGTCACCGCCGCACGATAAGCTTGTTCCGCACCGCTAAGATCCCGCAAGGCGTAACGACTGTTACCCAGGCCGAGCCATGCACCGAGACTGTTGGGCCAGCGTGTTAGCGTGGTTTCGTAGGCCACCCGCGTTTCTTGCCAGCGTTTTAATCGTTCGAGTGTCGCGACCGATTGTAAATACGGTACTTCTTCCGCCGTCTTCGGTAATTCCGTCGGCGGCAGCACCGCCATCGCCCAATAATCGCCGCGGCGCCAGGTGCGTTCGAACACGGTAAACGATATCGCATGGCGTTGTTCGACGCCGGAGCGCAGTAGCAGCGCGTTGCGGTTGCGGTCAAACCCGACGACCACGGCGTAATGCCATTTCGAATACCAAGAAAGCCCGAGGTTTTGAAACACGACGACCGGATGGCCGGCTGCTACTTCTGTCAGTAGTGTTTCGAAAGTGGGGCGGAGCACGTACGGAATCTTGCCGTAACGCCGAACGGCAGCTTGTAGCTCGAGCTGCAGGCTGCCGCGGCGTTCGGGCAGATAAACTTGCGGCGTGAGCTGCTCCGGTGTGACCGGCGTGCCGGCCCAGGTGAGCACGGTTGCTAGCGCCGCGGGGCCGCACTGGTACTCGGTCTGTGGGAAAAACGGTACGGCTGTCAGCTCGACCGGCTCGAGAAACGCGGCCGGCGCCAATCGCTCCGACTGTAACGTCGCGCAGCCGGTGAGTAACGCTACCAGCAGGATAAAAAAACCACCCGCCGATCGGCGGGCGGCTGATGGCCGATACATCGAAGAATCAGCGAGCGGTCTTCTTCACGAACGGGAAGATGTCGGTGAATCCGAGGATGTCGGTGATTAGCAGCACGATGAACACGAACACGACCACGCCGAGGACGCCATCGCCGCCCGCCGGCATCTGATCGACTTTGGCGGTCAATGCTTGTACTTCGTCATCGCTTAGCGCGTTTACGCGCTCAACTACCTGCGCCGGATCAGCGCCGGCCGCTAGTAACTGTTGCTTGACGTCGTCGCGTCCGAGCATTTGCTGGAGGCGATCACGGTTTTGCTGATGCAGCTCGCTGCTGACGACGGCATCGGTGCCGACGATAGCGGCTTGCGCCGGCATCTGTATGCCGAGCACGAGGATACCGAAAGTGACGATGTAGGCGATGGGTGCGGAAAGGCGACGAAATTTGTCCATAAACGGAATCTCCTGGCTGCGGGACTTATGGCTACGAGGCTTATTCATCTTTAATTTCCTCTGCGTGGTTCACGGCGAATCCGTGACCGGATTATCGCGCGCACGCTGGCGCGGGACCGGGGAGTATAACAAGAGCGACCGATAGCTCCATCGAGTGTCTGCTGTAGGTGTTGCGTATCTACCAGCAGCGAGTTCGAGTTTGCGGCATAATTAAAGTATGGACAGCAAGGTATACAGCCAACGGCGGCAAGAGCTCATGGATCACATGGGCGGCGGCGTCGCTATCATCCCCACGGCACCGGTGCGAACCCGCAATCGCGACGTGGAATACCCCTATCGGGCCGATAGCGATTTCTACTATCTCACGCACTTCCCCGAACCGGAGGCGGTCGCGGTGCTGGTTCCTGGTCGCGCGCATGGCGAATTCATCCTCTTTTGTCGCGAGCGCAATCCCGAAAAAGAAATTTGGGAAGGCCGCCGCGCCGGTCTCGAAGGCGCGCGCGCGACTTACGGTGCCGACGACGCGTTCCCGATCGAGGATATCGACGAGATCCTGCCGGGATTGCTCGAGAACAAAGAGAAGGTGTTTTATTCGATTGGCCGCTATGCCGATTTCGATACGCGCCTGACCGCCTGGGTCAACGAGGTTCGCGGCAAGAGTCGCCACGGTGTGCACGCGCCCGGCGAGTTCGTCGATCTCGATCACATCCTGCATGAGATGCGACTGATCAAGCGGCCGGAAGAGATCAAACTCATGAAGCGTGCTGCGAAAATTTCTACGGCGGCGCACAAGCGAGCGATGCAGACGTGCAAGCCCGGCAAGATGGAATATGAGATCGAGGCGGAGTTGTTGTACGAGTTCAAGAAGGGCGGCTCGCAGTTCTTCGCTTATCCGTCGATTGTTGGTGGCGGCGCCAACAGCTGCATCCTGCACTACACCGAGAATAATGCCGAGCTCAAAGATGGTGATGTGTTGTTGATCGACGCCGGTGCCGAGTACGACGGCTATGCGGCTGACATCACCCGCACGTTTCCCGTGAACGGCCGTTACAGCGGTGAGCAGCGCGCGATTTACGAAACCGTATTGGCGGCGCAGGCGGCGGCGATCACGCAAGTGCGCCCCGGCAAACATTGGAACGATCCGCACGACGCGGCGTTGCGTGTATTGGTGCAAGGGTTGGTCGACCTGGGTTTATTGAAGGGCAGCGTCGATGGCCTGCTCGAAAGCGGCGATTACAAACGTTTTTACATGCACCGCACCGGGCACTGGCTCGGTATGGACGTGCACGACGTCGGCGATTACAAAATTGCCGATGCCTGGCGCGAGCTCGAGTCCGGCATGGTGTTGACGGTCGAACCCGGCCTGTACGTTTCCGCCGGCGACGATGTGCCCGAGCGTTTCTGGAATATCGGCGTGCGTATCGAGGACGACGTGCTGGTGACGCGCGACGGTTACGATGTATTGACGCGCGATGTACCGAAGACGGTCGCCGATATCGAAGCGTTGATGCGTAGCTAAGAAGTATCATTAACGCGCGCCGTTTCTCCTTACTAAATTAATGCAAACCGATTTTGACATTCTCATCGTCGGCGGCGGCATGGTCGGCGCCAGCCTCGCCGGCGCGCTGCGCGATAGTCGGTTGCGCGTCGGCATCGTCGAAGCGGCGTTGCCGCCGGCGACCGACACACCGGGCTACGACGATCGCACAGTCGCGCTCGCCTACGGCTCGCGCCGCATTTTCGAGGCGATGGGCGTGTGGTCGGCGATCGAGCAGCGTGGGGCCGCGCCGATCGAGCGCATTCATATTTCCGATCGCGGCCGTTTCGGTTTCACTCGCTTGAGTGCGGCCGAGGCCGGTGTACCGGCGCTGGGTTATGTGGTGGCGAACTGGGTTATCGGGCGGTCGCTTTACGACGCGATCGCAGGGCACACGGGAATCGAGTTCCTGTGTCCGGCGATCGTCCAGTCGGTGGCGTTTGCGCCGCAAAGCGCCGACGTGACTATCAATATCGGCGGCAACGAACGCCGTCTGAGTGCGCGCCTTATCATCGCTGCCGATGGTGCCGATTCGCCGATACGCGCCGCGGTTGGTATCGACGCGCAGCGCGTCGAGTACGAGCAAGCAGCCATTGTCAGCAGCGTTACGCCCGAGCGCGCGCATCACGGTACGGCTTACGAGCGTTTTACCGAAACCGGCCCGTTGGCGTTGCTGCCCGCCGGCCCGGACCGTTGTGCCGTCGTTTGGACCGTGCCGCGTGATACGGTCGACGCGATGTTGAGTTGGGACGACGACACCTTTCGTGCACGGTTGCAGGAATGTTTCGGCGAACGCCTTGGCAATTTCGGACGCGTCGGTAAACGGCAGGCCTATCCGTTGATGCTGACGCGGGTGCGCGAGCATGTACGGCCGCGGCTCGTGCTCATCGGCAACGCCGCGCATACGGTGCATCCGGTTGCCGGGCAAGGTTTTAATCTGGGTTTGCGCGATGTTGCCGCGCTGGCGCAGGTACTGCTCGAGAGCGCGAACGCCGGCGGCGATATCGGCGATCTTGCGGTACTACAGCGCTATGCCGACTGGCGTGCGCGCGACAATAAACGGGTGGCCAATCTGACGCATTCATTGATCCGCCTTTTCTCCAACAACTATTTACCACTCGCGTATGCACGCAATGTCGGGCTCGTCGCGGTCGATCTGTTGCCGCCGTTGAAGCGTGCATTCGTGCGCGTAACCAGCGGCTTAGGCGGACGGCTGCCGCGGCTCGCCTGTGGTTTGCGGCTGACTCATGAACACTCCTAACCCCCGCGCCGCCGCGGCGTATGACGTCGTCATCGTTGGCGGCGGTATGGTCGGCTCGTTACTAGCTTGCGCGCTCAGCGATTCGACTCTCAAAGTCGCTGTCATCGAACGCCAACGGCCGGCGTCACAAGTGCCGGCGGATTACGATCGGCGTGTTAGCGCGTTGACGCTTGCGTCGCGGGCGATGCTCGATGCGGTCCATGCCTGGTCCAGTGTGGCCGCGCGTCGTTTCGCGCCGGTAGCGGCGATGCATGTATGGGAAGATGCCAACGAAGTGCAGTTCGACGCCACCGAGATTGGTGAGCCGTGTCTCGCCTATATCGTCGAGAACAGCGTGGTCGTCGCCGCGTTGCACGAACGGCTGGAGCAGAGCACGAATGTGCACTTGCTCGTCGGTGGCGAGATCAGCGACGTGTCGATCACCGAGGCGGCGGCGGAGATCGCGCTGGTCGACGGCCGGCGGCTCAAGGCCCGTTTGTTGGTGGCCGCCGACGGCGCCGATTCGGCCGTGCGCGAGCGCTTGGGAATGCCGCTACGGACGATGAATTTGGCACAGCAAGCGATCGTCGCTACCGTGCGCACCGCGCAGGCGCATTTGGATATCGCCCGGCAGCGGTTTCTGGCGACCGGTCCGCTCGCGTTTTTGCCGCTGCCGGATGCGCACACCTGTTCCATTGTCTGGTCGCTGGATTCGGTACGTGCCGAGGAATTGTTGGCGCTCGACGATGCCGGTTTTGTCGGGCCGCTGACCGAGGCCTTCGGCGATCGTTTAGGCGCGATCGAGCAGGTAGGTGCGCGCTTGTCATTCCCGTTGTCGCTGGCCCATGCCGAACGTTACATCGATGAGCGCATCGCTTTGATCGGCGACGCCGCGCACACGGTGCATCCGCTCGCCGGTCAGGGGGTGAATCTCGGATTTCTCGATGCGGCGACGTTGGCCGAGGTGATTCTCAATGCCGCTGAACGTCGGCGCGATATCGGTTTGCGCCATGTGCTGCGGCGCTACGAGCGTTGGCGCAAGGGCGATAATCTGGCGATGATCGCCGTAACCGGCGGCTTCAAATATTTGTTCGGCAGCGACTGGCCGCTGCTAAGCGGGTTGCGCGCTGCCGGGCTTTCGTTGACCGACCGTGCTGGGCCGCTTAAGCAAATCATCATGCGCCGGGCGTCGGGCCTGGCGGGCGATTTGCCGATGTTGGCGCGGCGCTCAGGTCGTTGAAGCATCGCTGTCGGTAGCCGATCAACGTCATCTTCCACCAATAAAAAACCGCCGGCGTCTCCGCACCGGCGGCCAATCAACGGCAATTTTTTAGTAGTAGTACAAGCTGTCTTTCAACAGCTTGCCCAAGTTGGCGTACTCCGCGGCATTCGCCTCCACTAGCCCCTCGCTACCGAAGACCGCACGCAACTTGGCAGTTGCGTTCCTGCCTTCATCGGCAAGTAACGCCATTTGAATCTTGGCTTGCAGTGCCGGTGTGATGCGCGGACCGGCGGAGAAGGTATGGCTGGGTATCGGCTTGTGTTGATACAGCACATTGATCAAGCCGCCGTCGTTTTTCTCCAGATGCTTCAGCGGCAACACCGTGCCGGCGCACTTGCCTTCGATCAATCCTTGATAGGCGCCATCCCATCCCTTTGTTTGCACGATCACGGGTTGGCGCGCCGGGTTATCGAGCTGCGATAGTAGTGCGACCATTTCCGGATCGGCCGGCGAATTGGCGCAAACTTTTTGACCGGCGAGTTGTTTCAACGTCGTGATCTTGCGGTTGTCTTTGCGCGCAATCGTCACGAATGTCAGATCGTCCGACAGCTTCACCAACGGCGTGTGATTCATGCGATCCAACCGCCAGCCGTTCAGCGCGGCGCCGTCGACCACGAGATCGTAGGTGCCGTTGGTCATTTCCTTGCTGTAGCTCAGCCAGTTGTCGGCATAGCGGTAGACGAAGTGCTTGCCGGTGACACGCGTCAGATAGTCGGCGATCGGTTGGTACATCGCCAAGTCTTCGGCGTAGTTCCCGGTCGGTGGCGCACTGAATACGAACGCGTCTTTCTCCGACGGTACGACGACGGCGGGTCTATTGGTGGTGTTTTCGGCGGGAGCAAAAGAAACCTTGGTGCCAACGGCCTTGTTGGTGTTATCGGCCGTTGCCGCCAAGGTAAAACTGATGAGACTTCCGCCAATCACTGCGCTGATTATTTTTCCAGGACGTTGCACGAGAACCCTCCTTGTTAGAGACGCTTCCACTGCGAAATTTTTCTTGGGGTACGCGCCTAAGCGGTACTTATGGAACATAGACAGGGGGGTGGGCTTGTCTAGGCGATTGGCAAGTGGAGATGCGCCGGCCGATGGGCGGGATTTTCTGCGTCGCCGGCGGTGGAATGACGCGCCGGTTGTCGGTCGGTTTTACAGGGCGCGTCGTAAAACCGACGCGCTATTTACGTAAAAATCCTATGGGTT
Organism: Gammaproteobacteria bacterium; assembly: GCA_016199745.1. Classification (NCBI taxonomy): domain Bacteria; kingdom Pseudomonadati; phylum Pseudomonadota; class Gammaproteobacteria; species Gammaproteobacteria bacterium. Next base: position 154,121 of record JACQFZ010000071.1, on the reverse strand, counting down.
TAGGCGTCGAGGCCGAGCTCTTTCAGTTTGCGTGTGAGCGTATTCCGGCCCCAACCGAGCTTCTTGGCGGCATCTTGTTTACGTCCGCCGGTGTGTTTCAGCGCCGCCAATATCAACGTCCGTTCGAAGCTCGCATTCATGTCGCGATAGATTTTTCCTTGGCCGCGCATCAGTCGTTGCTCGACGACGTGCTTCAAGCTCGACTCCCAGTTGTCCTCGCGGCCGGTTTCGGCGGAGCGCAGCTCCGGCGGCAAATCTTCGACGCGGATCAGTTGTCCCGGCGCCATCACTGTTAGCCAGCGACAGGTATTTTCGAGCTGACGCACATTACCGGGCCAAGGTAGTTGCGATAGATACTCGTTGGTTTCCGGCGCCAGTTGTTTCGGCTCGACGCTGAGCTCGAGCGACGATTGCTTGAGAAAGTGACCGGCGAGGATCGGCACGTCTTCGCGGCGTTCGCGTAGCGGCGGCAGGTGAACGCGAATGACATTCAGGCGATGAAATAAATCTTCACGGAAGCGTCCTTGTTTAACGCGCTCTTCCAAATCTTGATTGGTGGCGGCGACAATGCGCACGTCGGTCGACACTTGCTCATGACCGCCGACGCGGTAGAACTTGCCGTCGGACAGCACGCGCAGCAAGCGCGTCTGCAGCTCGATCGGCATGTCGCCGATTTCATCTAAGAACAGCGTACCGCCGTTCGCTTGCTCGAATCGGCCCTTGCGTTGCGTAGTCGCGCCGGTGAAGGCGCCGCGCTCATGGCCGAACAATTCGGATTCGAGGAGCTCGCTCGGTACCGCGGCGATGTTGATGGCGATGAATGGCTGGTCGGCCCGTGGGCTATGGGTGTGCAAGGCGCGCGCGACCAGCTCTTTGCCGGTGCCCGATTCGCCGTTGATGAGCACGTTCAGATGCGACGTCGATAGTCGGCCGACGGCGCGGAACACCTCCTGCATGGATGACGCCGAACCGAGGATCTCCGGTACCGGCTCATCTTGCGCCGGCTCAATGCGCCGGCCGCGGCGATGCTCGAGCGCGCGCCGTACGAGGTTAACGGCGTCGTCCACGTCGAATGGTTTCGGCAGATACTCGAAGGCGCCGCCGCGGTAGGACGACACGGCGCTGTCGAGGTCGGTGAATGCCGTCATGACGATCACCGGAATCTGCGGCGCTTTGTCTTGAATCAGCGTCAGCAATTCGAGCCCGCTCATACCCGGCATGCGAATGTCGGTGATGACGACGTCGGGTTGCATGCGATCGAGCGTTTCGCCGATGTCGTTCGCCGCTTCGAACGCGCGCACCGATAAGCCTGCTTGCTCCAGCGCTTTCTGCAGTACCCACCGAATCGAACGATCGTCGTCGATGATCCAGGCGATGTCCGGTCTAGCCATTATCGTTCTCCAGAGGTAGATACACGGTGAACGCGGTGCGACCCGGGCGGGTTTGGCACTGAATCAGTCCACCGTGTTTAGTAATGATGTCTTGGGCGATGGACAAGCCGAGGCCGGTGCCGCCGGCGCGGCCTGTGACCATCGGATAAAAGATGTACTCGAGCAATTCCGGCGGTATACCCGGCCCGTCGTCTTCAATATCGGCGCGCAGTACCAGCCGATGCCGTCGCGGGCCGAGGGTGAAGCCGCGCTCGATGCGTGTGCGCAGAATGACCGTGCCCTGGCCATCGAGCGCCTGCACCGAGTTGCGGACGATGTTCAATACCGCTTGAATCAGTTGTTCGCGATCGGCGATGACATCGGGCAACGACGGATCGTAGTCACGCACGATTGTCAGCTCCGGTACCTCGACGCGGATCAATAGTCGCACGTGCTCAAGGATGGCGTGCATGTTGATCAGGTTTTTTTGCGGCAACTGGTGCGGACCCATCATCCGGTCGACCAGATTGCGCAAACGGTCGGCCTCGTGAATGATGATGCGGGTGTATTCCTTGAGTCCCTTGTCGGTGAGCTCGCGCTCCAACAACTGGGCGGCGCCGCGCAAACCGCCGAGCGGGTTTTTGATCTCGTGCGCTAGGCCGCGCATGACCACGCGATTGGCACTCTGCTGGTCGAGCAGGTTTTCTTCGCGTGCCAGTCGCAGCAACCGATCCACTTGATTCATCTCGACCAGCAGCGCCGACGGTTCGGCGTGTCCGTCGACCAGCGGAGTAATCGCGCAATCCAGCGTAAGTGTGCGTTGGCCGGGGAGGTCGACGACGACGCCGCGGGCCGTGATGGAGTGACGTGTTGCCAGCGCCTCCTGCAGCGCCTGCAGTAACTGCTCGCCACTTACCAACAGATCGTTCACGCGCTGGCCGAGGATACGTTTGGCGCTGACCTCGAGCAGCATCTCGCCGGCCGGATTGATCGCGGTGAGCGTGAGCGCGGCGTCGAACAACATCACCGCCGTGGTGAGGTTGTCGAGGATCCGCTGGGTGGGTTCGGGCGCTTTCATGGATTTCAAACCGCTGTTAGCAAACGCCGCGCCAATATTTCTTTCCTTTTATTTTTAATAGCTTGGCGCTTGCGCTTCGAGTTTAGGGGCGACATTCGCACCATTATAGGGCACACAATGGGCATTGTTAAATAATGCGCCCAATGTTGGGCTGGTATTGAGGCTTCGAGGAATACTTAAGGGCGAGACGTCAGAAAATAGCGCTGTTCAGACTGGCGTCGTCGATTAAACGGAGCTTCGTTGCTGACTACTCGAACATGACCTCGATCTTATCGATGCGGATGAGCGGTACGCGGATGAGGATGTTGCCGCCGTTGTAGTAGCGCTGAACGATGGCCGTTTTGCCGGCGATTTCAATCAACTCGCCCTCGCGCGACGGTTGGCCGATCTCGGTGATGCGCACGTAGCGATTAAGGTAACGACCGAGGTCGGCGATCGGTACCGCGCGAAAGCCGGGTTCGGCACTGACCGGTTCTTTCGATGCCGTCGGCGTCGTGGGGGTAGCGTGACCCGGTAGCGTTGCCGCCGTGGCCTCCTGACCGGTGTCGCTCTTCGCTACCACCGGCTCGGCGCGCGTGCGGAAATCAAAGCTCAAGTCTTTGACCGGCTTGCCGTTGATACTGACCTCGGCATTCAGCAACGCAAGTACGTCCGCCGGTTTGAACAGCGGTAGCGACTTTGGATTGATGTCTTCGTTCGACGCCACGCGTACCTTGAATTCGCTGCCGGCGTTGGTCAGGAATTCGGCATAGGCCTCACGCAAACCGGGACCGGGCACGATGCCGAGCTGGCGCAACACCAGGCTATCGCCGGCGGATTCGGCCTTCACATAATCGGCGGCACTGATCTTCGCCTGCTGGCTGCAGAAATTTTTCAGACGTTGGTAGTACGAGAGATCCTTATAGAGGAACTCCATTTCCCTAAGCTGCGGCGTCTGTTGCCTGTTCTTAAAATCGGTATTCACACCAGAGAGCTTGGCATTCATCTTTAGCTGATGAATGTCCTGCATATCGAAGTCGAGGCTGAACCGCAAAACTTCAGCCTGTTTGTTAAGCGTGTAATTGAGCACGAGGTCCATCGTCAGCTCGCTGTACCCGAGCCGGCGTAACAACGCGATGTTCATTGCCACCGGCTCATCGCCGCAGTTGTATACGTACGACGTACGACTATCGCGTTGCGCCGAGGGCTGATCGACCAGCGCCAGCAGCTGACCGTCCATATCGGCGTGTAGGCCGCGCAGAGCGATGGTTAGGTTGTCGGGTATTTCGTTTTTCTTGGCGGTATCCGACAGTCGGAACAGGTAGCGCAAGTTGCCGGTTTCGAGTGCCGCTTGGCGAATCGACACGGTGTCGTTGATGCCTCTCGGTGTGATTTTGATATCGTCGATCTCGATCGAGCCTTTTATAAGATCAGAGCCGATGCTGCGGTATTTGATGTCAACGAACATCGCTACATTTTCGATGGCGCGATCGATCGAGGAGCGGGCTTGAAACTTGATATAAGTCTTCAGGCCGGCGTAAGCGGCGAGTATTAGTAGGAGGATGACGAGCAGCAGCTTGCCGACCTTGTTCATAGTCTTTGGATAGTTATGGTCTTGTTTGGACCATAGATGACTGATTAGGACGGGGCAAGGAGCGGCGACGCGATTTAGCGGGAGCGAGCGGGCTAGGTGGGAAAACAAAAACGCCCCCAGCGGGGGCGTTTTCGCACAGCATTAAATCAAGATCTTAGACGCTGTAGTACATGTCGAACTCGACCGGATGGGTCGTCATGCGCAGGCGCGTGACTTCCTGCATCTTGAGGCCGATGTACGCGTCGATCGAGTCGTCGGTGAACACACCGCCGGCCTTCAGGAACGCGCGATCCTTGTCGAGGGCTTCCAACGCCATATCGAGCGAGTGGCACACGGTCGGGATCTTCTTCGCTTCTTCCGGCGGCAGGTCGTACAGATCCTTGTCCATGGCGTCGCCCGGGTGGATTTTGTTCATGATGCCGTCGAGGCCGGCCATCATCAGCGCAGTGAACGCCAGATACGGGTTCGAGCCCGCATCCGGGAACCGCACTTCGATACGACGACCCTTCGGGTTGGCAACGTACGGGATACGGATCGACGCCGAGCGGTTACGGCCGGAGTAGGCCAGCATGACCGGCGCTTCGAAGCCCGGTACCAAGCGCTTGTACGAATTGGTCAGCGAGTTGGTGATGGCGTTCAGCGCACGGGCGTGCTTGATGACGCCGCCGATGTAGTACAGCGCGGTTTGCGACAAGCCGCCGTACTCGTTGCCGGTGAACAGGTTCTTACCGTCTTTGGCTAACGACATGTGCACGTGCATGCCCGAGCCGTTGTCACCAACGATCGGCTTCGGCATGAAGGTCGCGGTCTTGCCGTAGGAGTGAGCGACGTTGTGTACGCAGTATTTATAGATCTGCAGCTCGTCGGCCTTCTTGATCAGCGTGTTGAACTTCATGCCGATCTCGTTCTGGCCGGCGGTGGCGACTTCGTGATGGTGGGTTTCGATCTCGAGGCCCATTTCCATCATCGCCAAACACATAGCCGAGCGGATGTCCTGCTGCGAGTCGACCGGCGGCACGGGGAAATACCCACCCTTAACGCCCGGGCGGTGACCCATGTTGCCGCCTTCGTAAACCTTCTCGGTATTCCACGACGCTTCTTCGGAATCGAGCTTAACGAAGCAGCCGCTGATATCGGCACCCCAACGAACGTCGTCGAAGATGAAGAATTCAGCTTCCGGGCCGAAGAACGCGGTGTCGGCAAGGCCGGTGCTCTTCAAGTACGCCTCGGCGCGCTTGGCGAGCGAGCGCGGGCAGCGCTCATAACCTTGCATGGTTGCGGGTTCGATGACATCGCAACGCAGGATGATGGTCGGCTCTTCCATGAACGGGTCCATCACGGCGGTGGCGGCGTCGGGCATCAAAATCATGTCCGACTCTTGGATGCCTTTCCAACCGGAGATCGAGGAGCCGTCGAACATCTTTCCTTCTTCGAAGGTGGCCGCTTCTAGCTGGCCGGTCGGCACGGTGACGTGCTGTTCCTTGCCTTTGGTGTCGGTGAAGCGGAAATCGATAAACTTCACCTTATTTTCTTTTACAAACTTCAGTACATCGGCGGGAGACATCTCGGGTCCTCCTAAAGTAGGAATAAAAAACGTAATGGTGGCCAAAAAATTTTTGGACACCGCCATAGTGCACGAACTATGCCCAGGCGAATGTTCACCTAAGCGATTGATTATTAGTGGTTCTGTCCTTCCGGCACGCTAGCAGGCGCACCAGAAGTGGGCACGGCGAGGTTGGGTAACACTATCATGGTGCGTCAGTGGAAGCATACTTCCACCCGTCCAATGTCGTTATCGATCTTGGCAGCGGCGGCGAAGCGCGCCGCCAGTGCAAGGCCTGTTTCCGGCGTGGTGGCCGACGACAGCGGTAAGCGCAGCTCGATATCGACGTGGCCGCCGACATAGTGCAGCGTCGTGCGGTCGATCAGCCGAGCCTCAGGAATCGTCGCGAAGTAACGTTCGAGCCGCGCCACTATTTCGTCGCGCAGCGGCAAGTCGGCCTCCGGATCGCCGTCTAAATCTTCTTCCGAATCGATATGCACCGTAACGTCGGCTACCGGTTCGATTTCATCGATCAGGCGCGTGCGCACGGTTTCGCCGATGTGGTGTCCCTCGGAAACGCTGAGCTCGCCATCCACCAGAATGTGAACGTCGACAAACGCGCGGTCGCCGAGGCGGCGCGTACGTAATAAGTGCAGTGCGCGCACGCCGTCGACACTTTGGATGACGCGCCGGATCGATTCGCGGTCGTCGACGTCGAGGCCAGTGTCGACTAATTCGCGCAGGGCTTGCCAGCTGAGCTCGATACCGATCTTTGCCACCATCACCGACACCAACATGGCGGCGACGCCGTCGAGATAATTGATGCCATAAATGGCGCCGCCGATACCGGCGATGACGATGAGCGAGGAAATCGCGTCGCTGCGATGGTGCCAAGCGTTGGCTTTGAGCATGGCCGAGTCGAAGCGTTGGGCGGTGCGCAACGTATAGCGGTAAAGCCACTCCTTCGCGCCGAAGGTGATGACCGCGACCCAGAAAGTAATCGCTGACGGTGTCACCAACGGCGCCGCGTCGAACCAACGCTCGCCGGCGCGCCACATGATGCCGACGGCGACGACGATTAACAGCACGCCCAAAATCAATGTGACGGCAGTCTCAATGCGGCCGTGGCCGTACGGATGCTCATCATCGGCGGCCTTGGCGCCTTGCTTCAAGGCGAACAGCACGATGATATCGCTGATGAGGTCCGACAGGGTGTGAAAGCCGTCGGCGATCAGCGCTTGCGAATGACCGACCAGGCCGACGATCACCTGCGCGATTGTCAGCACGATATTCAACGCAACGCTGACCCAGGTAACGCGGCGGCTTGCCCGGTAGCGTTCGGGATTGGTGGTATCGAACGGATGGTGCGGATGCGCGTGCGATCCGCTCATGCCGCTTTTACGCGTACCGTCACGTGGATTTCGCCCTCGACCTTGTTCGTCCCTATCACTTCATGTCCATGAACCCGACACCAGGCCGGGATGTCGTGCAGCACGCCCGGGTCGGTCGCGTGAACTTCGAGCGTATCGCCGGGCACGAGCTTGGTGATCGCCTGCTGCGTGCGAATCACCGGCAGCGGACACAGCAGGTAGCGCGCGTCCAGGACCTGGTGCGTCATAAGTACCAGCTGACCGGAATTTGATTGATCGGCAGCGGCGCCACTTCAAGATCGTGCGACTTGCCGGCGGTGTCGGTAACAGAAACTACCACGCGCTCGGCGGTCCGGCCCTTGCCATAGCGCGCCGTCAGTCGGGCGGCCAGCTCCAGCTCGTCGTCGCCGATTTTGCCATCGATCAGCGCCAACGGGCCGCTGTGACTGGTGGAAAACAAATGCGTGTAGCGCTTGCGGAAGCCGAGCAGAAAATTGTTTTCGCCGTCGTCGCGGGCAATGATCAATTTGAAATGCGGCGCCGGTCGGATGTGGCGACCGACCTTGAGCAGCAGGATATCTTCGAGCTCGTAGCGCTTCTCGCCGCGCGATTGCCACATGTCGGCAAGCTTGTTCGAGTACTGTTCGTTGGTCAGGAAACAGCAGCCGCCGGCGGGCTGGGCGTATTCTTCGATGCCGAAGTGCGCGGCTAGTGCCATCTGCGGTTTGCGACTGCGGCCGTTGAAATCGAACAGTCGTTCGCGGTCGACCCAGCCTTCGGCTTCCGGCAATGTCGGCGCCAATAACTTGGCGCACAGCGGCCGCAGCAACCGATCGAACGCGCCCGATTCGCGCGCGACCACCGGCATGGTGTCTTTGCGCTGCGACATAGGCCGTTGGCCGACGACTTCGCCGGTAATGATGAAGTCGAAGCCGTTCGCCTCCATCCACTCGCGCGCTTTGCCGACCATGAAGCCTTTGCAATCGAGGCACGGATTTAAATTCGAGCCGTAGCCGTGCTTCGGGTTGAGCACGACATCCTTATATTCTTCGATCACATCAATGATATGCAGCTTGATGCCGAGCTGTTCCGCCACCCACAGCGCGTTGTTGCGCTTCGGCTTGTCGCGGTGCTCGTTGCGGATGGCGTGCGTGTGCCCCTCGACGCAAAAGCCGGTATAGAAGTTGATGCCCTCGACGTGCACGCCGTGATCCTGCATCACGCGCGCTGCCAACATAGAATCGAGGCCGCCGGAAATTAGGGCGACCGCTTTACGGGGTGTCGGATTGGCGGAGGTAGTCATAGATAAGTAGTAGTAGTCCGGAATGGAAACGGGCCCCTTTAGGGCCCGCCTTTTTTATAACATTCCGGTTCTTTAGCGACCGGGTTGTTCCTCCGGGTGATTCGGGCACGGCCCTAGCACGCGGGGGCCACCTTAGCCCAAATGCCTGCACGTTGTCCAACGAATCGCTCCCCCTTTCAGAGGATGTATGCGTCGGTTGTTGTATACCGAACAATTAAATTATTTGAGCTGGAGCCTGCTTAGGGCCGAAATATGACGTCCGGGATAACGCTTTGATAGGGCATAGCATCCAGATTGCCGAAGTCCGGAATTTGAGCGCATTCGGCCTCGGCCTCCTTCTGAAACTTCCTTGCCGCTTTGCACTGCGTCTCGGCTTCGGGTTTTTTGCCCGCCGCCTTACAGTTTGCGGTGGATGCTGTTTGGACCTCTCTTTTCGCCTCGCACCGCCTTTCGGCCCATTGCTGCAACTCTTTCGCTGCCTGGCGAACACCGCCCCGAGCTGCCCGTTCAAGATGGTGCATGGCGATCGCCATATCGGTATCGGATGCAACGTTCCAGTAGAAGCGTCCGAGATGGTACTCCGCCAGGATATAACCTTGGGCCGCAGCCTGTTGTAACAGATGAAGCACATGCTGACGCTCTTCGGGAGAAAGCAATCGGTTCTCTTTGAGGACAGCGTTCTGTTGAATAATGCTTGTCAGTAACACCTGCGCGTACGGATCCCCGCGAGCGGCGGCCTCTTCATAAAACGTCCGAGAATCTTTCCCGCCGATGGCTTTGGTGACGTTCGGGTCGTTATTTACCAGATTGCCGAGGAGTGTGGTGGCTTTCGCATTCCCCGCCTTGTCGGCAATGCGCAAATGTTTAATCGCTTCCTGCATCTCCTCCGTCAGCCCCGTCAGATACAGCAAGCGGCCTACAGCGTAGTGCAGCTCCGCATCGTCGTGGCCCGCGTTCAGCAAGGTTTGGCATGCTTCGCGCTGCTGTTGACGTTGCGAGTAGGCGTCCATATCCGGACTTTCTGGTCCGGGGAGCCTGCCAAGACAAAGTTCCCGCTGTTCGTGATAGGTCGCGGGATTAGAGATGCATGCCGTCGCGAAGACGATGCATATCGAGGCAATGGTTGATTGAAGGAAGGTGCGCATGGCTCAGCGCGTTCCTTCGGCACGGCGTCTATTGTCGAGCCAGCCTCGGCACTCCCTGGCGAAGTACACGATATCTGTATCATGTGTCATGTCGTCGCGGATTTTTCTAAGACGTATGCTTATATCGGCACAAATCTGTTGCAGATTGTTCCCTTCTTTCTTCGTGGCTATGCTGTTCTTTAGGGATTTTTCGATGGCCGCGCCTATCTGTCCCATCTCAAAGGGTGTAATACCAAACGCCCTTTGTTTGCTATTCGCGCGCTCTCTTTTTTAAGCGATCCCGAAGTTGTTGCGTCTGCTTGCTTATACGTGCCTGGGCTTCCTCCTCAAGCTTGGTCGAGGTCCCACTGATTTCTTCTATTATCTTGATGAGCTTATCAATACCTTTGGACTCCGAGGAAGCAAAGGTTGTAACGCACGTATGGACGTAGGTAGACATGTCCAACTTTCCGCGTTGCACCGCTTCTTTTGCCATTTCAAAGCGTATTTCGTAGTCCTCTACCTCCTTCTCTAAGGCTTCAATATCCTTTCTCACATGCTCAAGCGCCTGCGGTCCAATCGCCGTATTTTCATCGACCGCGCGCTTTGCGCGTTCCAAAAGAATTTCTGTGAGAGCGTCTTTGGCAATTTCATATGCCTTGTTAATCACTAATTCCATGAGGTTCCCCCCTTAATTTTTTTGGCAAAAAACACATCTCCCAACCAGCTGCGCAGCGCGAGCGATCCGGTGGACAGCAGTGAGGAGGTAATATGTGGAACGAAAAATGAGACGACCTTGTTGTGCTAGCACACGCTCTTTCCCTGCGCATTTGGTGTTATGGCGTCAAAGGCTAGAGTTTAAGGGGATAACCGTCAAGGAATTGCGGCCGTACTAACGTCTAATGAACCAATGACATCTCCTAATTCCAAGCGGCGCAAGATAGCCCGCGCAATGGCACGCATCTTTCCCGTATTAGCGCCATGTTGCGATGGACCTTTCGCATCCTACTGATCGCCCTTATTGTCAACCTGTTTTATCTAGTGGTGACCTGGCCGGAAGCGTTGTAACGGTGGTAATAGATCTTTCGCCGGCGGTCCAACCGTGGTCACCGTGATCGGCCGATTTTCGTCGCGATTGTCGAGTTTGCCGGTACGTGTGAATGGGTGGCGTTGTGTCATCGGCCGGTGCCTCGGAGTTGTTCCAGCGTTTCGGATGCAGCTAAGCGGACGACGGCGACGTCGTCGGTGAGTGCTTTCTCAATGAGGCCCATGGCAACCGCGCCGCCGACGTCACCGAGCGCTTCGATGGCCTGTTCGCGGATACGCGGATTGCTATCGTGCAACGCGGTGGCCAGTGCCAGTGCCGATTCCGTGCCGCCGATCTGCGCGAGTGAAAAGATGGCGGCCTGCTGTACATCGGCGTCGCTGTCGGTGAGCGCTTGGCGCAACGGCGACACCGCGTTCACATTGGCTTGGGCGCCGAGCTCGACCGCCGCTTGCTGGCGATACTCGCTGTCGCTGTTGCTCAGGGTCGATCGCAACTGCGATATCTCATCGTCGATGTTCCGTTGTCCGACCTTATTGCTGCTCGCGTTCGCGAGTCGCGGACCCTGTGCCTCATACTTTTCATCGCCCTGTGGCAGGATCCACAATGTTTCGGCGCGCGCTTGCCCGCGCGTTGTCGGCGTGTACTTCAAGGCGAAACTTCGATGACGCAAAATTTGTCGCAATCCTTGCTCCAGCGGAAGCCGATCGAATGTCACGTCCACGCGCTGCGCCAGTGTCACTAACGGCACTACCGTCAAACCGCTGCGTCGGCCAATTTCGTCCAGCAGCTCGATCAGTGCGACGTCTTTGGCATTGACGCTCAAGACGCCGTCGCCAAACTGAACCCCGCTGGATCGGGCACCCGGCGAAGGTCTGAGGGCAGCGGATGTCGACACACCGCTGGCGTCGGCGATCGATTCGACAATGAGCAGGTTCAGCCCCAGTCCGAGCGCGCAATAACGGCAAAATCTGCAGATGTTCGTCGACCGCATGGCGCATCCGTTGGCGGCTAAGGATCACTAGCTTATTGGGTCAACTTAACCGCAGGATTCTCCGAACATGAGCATTTGCTAATGTTTGCCGCGTGGACAAGCGCCGCGCCCGGCGCATAGAGTGGGGTGACCTTGGGGGCTGACTGACGATGCGACTGTTGCTGATTGAAGATGATCTCAAGATAGTCGCGTTCGTCGGCAAGGGACTCAAAGAGGCTGGCTTTGTCGTGGCGCACGCCGACAACGGCCACAGTGGTTTGCAGATGGCGCTCGCGGAACCCTACGACGTCGCCGTTATCGACTTGATGTTGCCGCGAATGGACGGCCTTGCCGTCATCGAGGAGCTGCGACGCCGGCGCGTGCGCCTGCCGGTGATTATTCTCAGTGCCAAGCGTTCGGTCGACGAGCGCGTGCAAGGGCTGCAGGCCGGCGGCGACGATTACCTGACGAAGCCCTTCGCCTTCTCCGAGTTGTTGGCGCGGATTCATGCGTTGCTACGCCGCGCCAACGACGTGCCGGAACCGACCAAGATCACGGTCGGCGATCTGCATATCGATTTGCTCGGCCGCACGGTCACGCGCGCCGGTCGCGCGATCGAGTTGCAGCCGCGCGAGTTCTGCGTGCTCGAATACCTCGCGCGCAATGCCGGGCGCGTGGTGTCGAAGACCATGATCATGGAGCGCGTCTGGGATTTTAATTTCGATCCACAGACCAACATCGTCGAATCGCGCATCTGTCGATTGCGCAACAAAATCGACAAGGACTTCGACGTGCCGCTGATCCATACGGTACGCGGGATGGGTTATGTTCTTAAAAAAAATCCATAAGTGGCGGCACACGCTCGCGCTGCGCCTGACGATCTGGTACGGCGCTATCTTTGCGGTCTCGTCGGTGCTCGCGTTCGCGCTTGTCTACGGATTGATTGCCGCGTTCGTGACCGAACGTACCGACGACGATCTACGGGAGACGCTCGCTGAGTTCTCAGCGTTCTTTGCGGCCGGTGGACTCGATCGCGTCAGCAAGGAGATGGCGGTGGAAACGGCCGGCGACGAGGCCGAGAAAACTTTCTTGCGACTCTGGACTGCCGATGGTCGTCGGCTAGTGACGACCGATGTGTCGTCTTGGTCAGGACTGTCGGACCTACCGGCTGAGGTCGTGCGTGACGTCGGCGATGGCACGGGTGCACGGTTCGAAACTTTCGATTTGCCGTCGCATCAACACGGCATCCGCCGGATGATCGGCAGCATCGGCGCCGGCGTCGTGTTCGAGGCCGGACAAACGCTGGCGGAAGACGAAGAGTTGCTCGCCGCCATTTTGCACGGGTTTCTCATGACGCTGGCGGTCGTATTCCTGTTGGGCGGCCCGATCGGCTGGTTTATGGCGCGGCGCGCGTTGCGCGGCGTCGAGGCGGTGACGCGCACCGCTAACGAAATCGCCCATGGTGCGTTGGACCAGCGCGTGTCGGTTCGGTCGCATGGTGACGAACTCGATAATTTGGCGCAGACCTTCAACACTATGCTCGATCGTATCCAGGCGTTGATCATCGGCATGCGCGAAATGACCGACAACCTGGCGCACGATCTGCGCAGCCCGTTGGCACGCATTCGCGCCGGTGCCGAAATGAGCCTGGCGAATGGCGACACCAACGCCGCTGGCGATTCGCTGGCGCTGAATACCATCGAAGAGTGCGATCGGCTATTGGACATGGTCAATACCACGCTCGACATCGCTGAGGCCGAGTCCGGTGCCGCCAAGTTGAATCTCGGTCGGGTTGATCTGGTCGAGATCGTCGATAACGCTTACGAGTTGTTTCAAACCATCGCCGAAGACCGTCGGCTAACGTTGGTGACGCGCGTTCCGGCACGTTGTTTAGTCGAAGGCGATCGGCAACGGCTGCAGCGGTTGGTGGCGAATCTTCTCGACAATGCCCTTAAGTACACGCTGGCGGGCGGTGAAGTACAGATCGTGTTGCAGCAGCTCGACCAGCGCGTGTTGTTGTCCATCGAAGACACCGGCGTCGGTATATCGGCCGAGGATCTGCCGCGCATCTTTCAACGGTTCTACCGCTGCGATCGCAGTCGCTCGCAAAGTGGTATCGGTTTAGGTCTGAATCTGGCGCGTGCGTTTGCGCGCGCCCACGGCGGTGACATTATTGCTACCAGTAACGAAGGCGTCGGCAGTGTGTTCACGGTGATGTTGCCGCGGTCGCTGTATGATCGGTCTGGGTACGCACCGCGGCAGTCGCCGGCGGCGCTGATCGTTGAAAAAGTTGACGGCTGATCGCGATGCTTTTTGCACGGTCAGCGGGGGTAGGTATTGTCGCGTCGCTACTGTTGGGGTTGCCGCTGACGAGTTCGGTAGCGGCGGATGAGCCGTTCACCGTCGCCGGCGAAATTGAATGGACCCGCGATAAGTTGACCAACGCCGCCTTGGCGCAGCCGCCGCAAGACGACGTGCGCGTTTCCGAACAGGAGATCAAATTACAACTCAGTTATCGATCGAGCGAGTTCTGGTCCGCGTTCGGCGAAGTCAAGCTCAATGCCCAGCAGCAAGCGCGCACTGACGGATCGCCGCGCATCTCTTCAGAAGGCGTGGCGCGTGGCGAAACCTGGTTGTACATCGAGCGCTTGTTCGACGGCGGCGGTGCGTTGCAGATTGGGCGACAGAACATCAGCGAGCCGCGCGGGTGGTGGTGGGACGACGAGTTGGACGCCGTGCGGGTTCACTATGTGCATGAGCCGTGGCGCCTATCGACCGGTGTCGCCGAAGAGCTCGCGCGGACTTCGTCGACCGACGATTTCATCGATCCGTCGCAGCAACGTGTACGACGTTGGTTCGGGCACGGCACCTGGAAATTATCGGATGGCCTCGTCGTCGACGCTTTTTTTCTACAACAGCGTGATCGTTCAAAACGGTCGGACGTGGACAGCGTTATCGAGACGGCGCGTGTCGATGAAGCCGACGCCGATTTGCGCTGGGCCGGTGTGCGTGCGTCCGGCGTCGTGACGCTGCCGCAGGCGGCGACGCTGTCGTATTGGTTCGATGCGGCGATGGTGACCGGCGACGAAACGACTTTCGAGTTTGACGACGACGAACCCGGATCCAGTCGCGTGAGCGCACGGTACGAACACCGAGTTCGCGGCCGAGCGATCGATCTCGGAACCGTCTGGCAGTTGGCGTCGAACCGTGGGCCGGCGCTGACAGTGAACTACGCTCGCGGCAGCGGCGACGCTGATGCCAGTGACGACATCGATCACGCCTTCCGGCAAACCGGCTTGCAGAACTCCGATAGAGAATTTCGTGCCTACGGCGAGCTATTGCGACCCGAGTTGTCGAACCTCGTCGTCGCTGGTGCCAACTTCGGCGTTTCAGTCCATGACGACTCCCGACTCTCCGTGGCGTACCACCGATTCCGGCAAGTGGTTCCCGCCACGTTTTTGCGCGCCGCCCGTATCGAGGCCGATTTGACCGGCGCGAGCAAAGACATCGGCGACGAGCTGAGTCTGCTCGTCGAGGTCCGCGAGTGGCGGGACGTGCAAATCGAATTGGCGCTGGCGGTATTTACCGCCGGCGAAGCCTTTGGCACTGCTCGCGGGACGCACGCGAACGACATCTTTTTCAGGCTCACCTATCCGTTCTAGCAGACGCAACCACTCGCGCCCGCGGCATTATCAATCGCTCATTCTCCGACCAGCTTGCGCTCATGTGCGCGCCTTAGCCTGTGCGTGGCAATCGTCGCCAAACCGGAGAAAGCAAAATGAATAAATTCCTACGCAGACTGACTGTTGTTCCCGTTACGATCGCCGTGGTCGCGCTGACCGCGGGCGCCTCGACAAGTTGGGCACAAGGCGATATGAACGAGGTCGCTGCTACCCACTGGGGCGAAAGGTCGAAGCCAAAAATCGTCAACCTCAAGGATGCCCGCCTCAAGATCGAAATGAACGCTACCGACGGCGACGCCGGCATCCAAGTGTTCATCGATGCCGATCCCTGGAAGTCGATGGATATCTACGATCCCAATGGCAGGCTCATCTTCCGATCGACCACCTCGGGCAGAATGGGCCGGCAGGGGGGAACCGAGCTGTTCCTTGAGAGCGCCGAGCCGGACTTCAGCGAGCTGCCACTCGCGTCGTTTCTCGAGCGCTTCCCGCAAGGTAAGTACTCGTTCAAGGGAAGAGGTCTGAACGGCGAAATATATGTCGGCAGCGCCACGCTGACGCACAACCTGCCGGACGGGCCGGTGCTGGTAGAGCCGCTGGAAGGCGGCGCTCCGGTCGATTCCAATAACGCGGTGGTGAAATGGAACCCGGTCGGTGCCGCGAACGCCAGCCCCATCATCGGTTATCAGGTATTAGTCGTTAAGCCGCAAAGCAGCACCAGCCCGGCAGCGCTGCCGAAAACTATTCTGGACGTCATGATGCCGCCGACAGCAACGAGCCTGGCGGTCCCGCCCGGATTTCTGCTGCCAGATACCGACTACGAATGGGAGGTGCTCGCGCTCGAGGCCGGTGGTAATCAGACGCTGTCGTCGTCTTTTTTTAAAACGGCGCCGTAGCGAGTTGCCCCCCGGTGATGCCGGGGGGCCTTTTTTCCGCAGGTAATGGTGGTGTCGATACAGGGTGCAGGGCCGCCTTTGGGAATACCAGCGGCTAGAGAAAGGGCCGCCATCAAGGAATTGCGGCTGTACTAATGTTGATGGTTTAGAATGCCGCGTTCAGGACGGGCACTTTCTCCAGCTAACATCCCGAATGCATCGATGACATCTCCGAATCCCAAGCGGCGCAAAATGGTGCGCGCGGTCGGCACGCACATTTCCCGCATCAGCGCGGTACTGCGTTGGACGTTCCGCATTTTGCTGATCGCCCTCATTATCGATTTGTTCTATTTGATGGTGACCTGGCCGGATTGGAAGGCGTTGGCCAGCGGGCCGATCCCGAAGTCGAACTTTATACGCGACTACGAGGAGCGCCGGACCGAGGACAAGAAGCTGCCGGCGTTGCGCTGGCGGCCGGTGTCGCTGTCGCAAGTGCCGAAGCACTTGCAACGGGCGGCGATCATCGCCGAAGACTCGCGTTTCTACGAGCACAGTGGTTTCGATCTAATCGCGTTCCGCGAGGCCATGGATCGCAACATGGACGAAGGCCGATTCAAGTTCGGTGCCAGCACGATCTCGCAGCAGACCGTCAAGAATTTATTTCTGAGCTCATCGCGGACGCCGTTGCGCAAATGGCATGAGTTGGTGCTGACGTGGGGCATGGAACAGAACTTGAGTAAGCATCGCATCCTCGAGATCTATCTCAACATCGCCGAGTTCGGCACCGGTATTTACGGCGTGCAAGCCGCGGCGCAGACGTATTACGGTACGTCCGCCTCCGGGCTTACGGTCGCGCAGTCGGCCGAGCTGATCGCCAGCCTGCCGGGCCCGCGCAAGCACAACCCGGCCACGCGCACGCGTTTTTTTCAGCGGCGCTCACATAAAATTCTGAACCTGTTGACGCGTTACCCGGGCGAAGCGGCCGAGGCTATCGCCCGCGAGCAGGCGCCGGCGTTCGACGAAGATCCCGACGAAGAGGTCCCCGAACCGCCGGCGGTCGTCACTACCGATCAAGTTCCGCCGGACGCCATTTAAGCTCGGTGCGCCGGCGGCCAGCCGTCGCTATAATCGCCGCTGCTTTCATCACCAGCAGGCAGCCGTGACTTTCCAAGATCTGATCCTCAAGCTCCAGCAGTATTGGGCGCAACAAGGTTGCGTCATCCTGCAGCCGTACGACATGGAAGTCGGCGCCGGTACCTTTCACACGTCGACGTTCCTGCGCGCGCTCGGTCCGGAACCGTGGAAAGCGGCACATGTGCAGCCGTCGCGCCGGCCGAAAGACGGCCGTTACGGCGAGAATCCCAATCGCCTGCAGCACTATTACCAGTTTCAAGTGGTGCTGAAGCCGTCGCCCGACAATATCCAAAATCTTTATATCGACTCGCTGCGCGCAATCGGTATCGATCCGAAGCAGCATGACATTCGATTCGTTGAAGACGACTGGGAGTCGCCGACGCTCGGTGCTTGGGGTCTCGGTTGGGAAGTGTGGCTGAACGGCATGGAGGTGACGCAGTTCACCTACTTCCAGCAAGTCGGTGGCCTCGATTGCAAGCCGGTGACCGGCGAAGTCGTTTACGGCATCGAACGCCTGGCGATGTATCTGCAAGGCAAAGACAGCATCTTCGATCTGGTGTGGGCGCCGGGTGTGACTTACGGCGACGTGTATCACCAGAACGAAGTCGAACAGTCGAAATACAACTTCGAGCACTCAAACGTGCAGTGGTTGTTTCAGCAATTCAACGATTACGAATCCGAGGCCAAGCGCCTGATCGAAGCCGGTCTGTCGTTGCCCGGTTACGAAATGGTGCTGAAGTGCTCGCACACCTTCAACCTGCTCGATGCCCGCGGCGCGATCTCGGTCACCGAACGCGCCGCCTATATCGCCCGCGTGCGCAACCTCGCACGGTTGGTGGCGCAGGCCTATTACGACTCGCGCGAGAAGCTCGGTTTTCCGATGCTAAAAGCTTCCGCGCCGGCAAAAACGAAAAAGCGCGCCTGATAATGTTGAAAAAGAAATTGCTCAAAATTTCCGGCGACAGTTTGTTGATCGAACTGTTGACCGAAGAGTTGCCGCCGAAGTCGTTGCCACGTTTGTCTGAAGCGTTCGCCAACGGCGTGTTCGATGGCTTGAAGGAAAAACATTTTCTCAACGAGTCGAGCGCGCATGAATCGTTCGCTACGCCGCGGCGTTTGGCGGTGCGTGTCGGTGCCGTGCTCGCTAAGCAACTCGATCGCACGATCGAGCGCAAAGGCCCGTCGCTGCAGTCTGGCTTGAACGCCGATGGTCAGCCGACGCCGGCGCTGCTTGGTTTTGCTCGTTCTTGCAATGCCGATGTCGCCAAGCTCGAACGCCGCAAAGACGACAAGGGCGAGTATTTCGTTTATCAACTGAAACAAAAGGGCGAGCCGTTGGCGCAGCATTTGCCGACGATCGTTGAGGCGGCATTGAAAAAGTTGCCGGTGGCGAAGCTCATGCGTTGGGGGGTGAGCGAGGTCCAGTTCGTGCGGCCGGTGCATGGCGTGATCTTGTTGCACGGTACCAAAGTCGTGGCGGGCACGGTGCTGGGATTAAAGAGCGGCAATAAAACGCTCGGCCATCGTTTCTTGAGCAAGGGCGTGGTTGTCATCAAGCGCGCTACCGATTACGAAAAGACGCTGCGTACGCAAGGCAAGCTGCTTGCACCATTTGCCGAGCGGCGGCAGGCGATCGTCGGCGAGCTCAACAAGGCCGTCACCAAATTCGGTAAGGGTGCCAGCTGGCAGCAGGGCAAAGCGCTCGAGCTAGTCGACGAGGTGACGAGCATCGTCGAAAGCCCGCACGTGTATGTCGGTGAGTTCGATCCGTCGTTTCTCGATGTGCCGCGCGAATGCCTGATCGTCAGCATGCAGCAGCACCAGAAATATTTTCCGGTGGCGGACGCGCATGGAAAATTGCACGCACGTTTCCTGTTCGCCGCCAACATGCAGCCGAAGGATCCGCGCCATATCATTCATGGCAACGAGCGCGTGTTGCGCGCGCGGTTGTCGGACGCCAAATTCTTCTACGACCAAGACCGCAAGCAACCGCTGGAAGATCGCACGCCGCGGTTGTCGCACGTGGTGTATCACAACAAGCTCGGTACGCAGCTCGAGCGTGTACATCGGCTGATCGGCCTGGCGCATTGGATCGCCGAGATGTTGCAGATCGACATCGCCGCCGCCGAACGCGCCGCTTATTTGTGCAAGGCCGATCTGTTGACCGACATGGTTGGCGAGTTCCCCGAGCTGCAAGGCATCATGGGCCGTTACTACGCGTGCCACGACGGCGAGCCGGCGGAGATTGCCGACGCCATCGAGCAGCACTATTTGCCGCGTGCCGCTGCCGGTGACTTACCGCAAGGGCCGATCGCGGTCGCGGTTGCGTTGGCCGACAAGCTCGATACGTTGGCGGGTATCTTCGGTATCGGTTTGATCCCGACCGGCGAGAAAGATCCGTTCGGACTACGCCGTGCCGCGGTCGGCGTGTTGCGCATATTGATCGAGAAGTCGCTGCCGCTCGATCTGAGCGAGCTGATCGACCACGCGCGTCAGCAATTCAAGAGCGGCGTGCTTAGTGCCAATGTCAGTCGCGACCTGCAAAACTTTTTCTTCGATCGCCTGCGATCGTACCTGCGTGAGAAGGGCTACACCGCCGACGAGATCGAAGCGGTGCTGGTGCTGAACCCGGCGCGGCTCGATCAGGTGTTGCCACGGTTGGAAGCGATCCGCAAGTTCCGCGCGTTGCCGGAAGGGCAGGCGCTGGCGGCCGCCAACAAGCGCATCCACAATATTCTGCGCCAGGCCGGCGGTGGCGATCCGGAGAAGATCGCTGCCGCGATCGACGGTGCGTTATTTCAGGAACCGGCCGAGAAGGAATTGGCGCGCCAGCTCGGCGAGGCGGCGATGCGGGTGCAACCGCTGGCTGCCAAAGGCGATTATGCGGCTGCATTGAAAGAGTTATCGCAATTACGCGGTGCCGTCGATGCCTTCTTCGAGCATGTCATGGTGATGGTTGACGACGAAAATCTGCGCACGGCCCGCTTACAATTGCTGGCGGCGATCCGTGCCGAGTTCCGCCGAATTGCCGATGTCTCGCAACTGCAAGGATAAACCGCGATGAAAATCGTCATCCTCGACCGCGACGGTGTGATCAACCAGGACGCCGACGATTACATCAAGTCGCCGGAAGAATGGATCCCGGTTCCCGGGAGTTTGGAAGCGATTGCGCGCTTGCATCGCGAGGGTTATCGCGTGGTCGTCATCAGTAATCAGTCGGGTGTGGCCCGTGGCCTGTTCGACACCGATATGTTGATGCAGATCCACGCCAAGATGATCGAGGCCGTGCGCGCCAAGGGCGGCGAAATCGATTCGATTTATTTTTGCCCGCACGGTCCCGACGACGGTTGTCGTTGCCGTAAGCCGCTGCCGGGTTTGTTCGAGGAAGTGGCGGATCGATTGAAAGTGAATTTGCAAAACGTTTATGCCGTCGGCGATAGCGAACGCGATTTAATCGCCGCGCGCGACGCGACCGCGCGGCCGGTGTTGGTGCGCACCGGCAAAGGTCGGCGCACGCTGCGCAAGAACAAGCAACTCGAGGTGCCGGTGTACGACGATTTAGCGGCGTTTACCGACGCGCTACTTTCGGGTGATCTGCCGGCGGCTTAATGCACTTCCTCCGTGGGCTCCTGTTTAGCGCCATCATGTGGCTCGCGGTTGCAATTTGGGCGCCGTTGTCGCTGCTGACGTTTCCGTTCCCGTTTCCGCTGCGTTTTTATTTCATCAGCCGCTGGGCGTGCTTCCACGTGTGGCTGGTGCGCGTGTTGTGCGGCGTTGGCTATCGAGTACAGGGACGCGAGCATTTGCCTTCCGGCCCGGCGATCATCATGGCCAAGCATCAGTCGGCCTGGGAAACGCTCGCCTTCGCGCAAATCTTTCCGCCGCAGACTTGGGTATTGAAGCGCGAGTTGTTGTGGATTCCGTTGTTCGGCTGGGCGCTGGCGTTATTGAAGCCGATCGCTATCGATCGCCGCTCCGGCCGGCGCGCCATGCAGCAAGTCGTCCATCAAGGGCGCGCGCGTCTGGCGGAAGGTATCTGGATCACGGTGTTCCCCGAAGGCACGCGGGTCATGCCCGGTCAGCGTCGTCGCTGGGGGATAGGCGGTGCGGTGCTGGCGTCGGAGAGCGGCTGCTTGGTGGTACCGGTTGCGCATAATGCCGGGCACTATTGGCCGCGGCACGGTTTGCGCAAGCGCCCCGGCACGATCGACGTCGTCATTGGCCCGGCGATCGAAACGCGCGGCAAGACCGCCGAGCAAATCAATCGCGAGGCGGAGGCGTGGATTACCCAAACGATGCGATTACTCGAATAGGATTTCCGCGTAAGCGGGGTAAGTCGTTCAAACAGAGTTCCCCTCTCCCGTTGCCGGAGAGGGGACAGAGGAGAGGGGGTATCATGCAAATCAATTATGATTACCCCGTTCCCCCTTCTGCTCTCCCGCAACGGGAGAGCGGGGCGCGGAGTTAGCATTCGCAATGGACCAACGCGCGCTAAAAATTCTCAACGACGTCTTCGGCTATCCCGTGTTCCGCGGTCAGCAAGCCGAGGTCGTCGAGCAGGTCAGCGCCGGTGGCGATTGTCTGGTGCTGATGCCGACCGGCGGCGGCAAATCGTTGTGTTACCAAATTCCGGCGTTGTTGCGCGACGGCATCGGCGTTGTCGTCTCGCCGTTGATCGCGTTGATGCAGGATCAAGTGACGGCATTGCGCGAAGTCGGCGTCAACGCCGCGTTCCTCAATTCGACGCTCGATTGGCGCGAGGCTGATCGCGTCGAGCGCGACGTGGTCGACGGCAAGCTCGATCTGCTGTACGTCGCGCCTGAGCGCTTGCTGACGGAGCGCTGTTTGAGCCTGCTCGATCGCGCCAAGGTCGCACTGTTTGCCATCGACGAGGCTCACTGCGTCTCGCAGTGGGGCCACGACTTCCGTCCGGAATATATCCAGTTATCAGTGTTGCACGAGCGCTGGCCGTCGGTGCCGCGGATCGCGTTGACGGCGACCGCCGACAGCGCCACCCGGGCCGAGATCATCAAGCGGCTCGCGCTCGACGACGCGCGCATATTCGTGTCGAGCTTCGACCGGCCGAATATCCGCTATCGCATCGTCGAGAAGAACAACGGGCGTAAGCAATTGCTCGATTTCATTCGTGCCGAGCACGCCGGTGACGCCGGCATCGTTTATTGCTTGTCGCGCGCCAAGGTGGAGGAAACCGCCGCCGCGCTGGTCGCCGACGGTGTCAATGCGTTGCCGTATCACGCCGGCATGGACGGCGGGACGCGCCAACGCCATCAAACACGCTTTCTACGCGAAGACGGCATGGTGATGGTGGCGACGATCGCCTTTGGCATGGGCATCGACAAACCGGACGTGCGCTTCGTGGCGCATCTCGATCTGCCGAAGAGTATCGAGGGCTATTACCAAGAAACGGGTCGTGCCGGCCGTGACGGTTTACCGGCTAACGCCTGGCTCGCCTATGGCTTGCAGGATGTGGTGCAGCAACGGCGGCTGATCGACGGTTCGGAAGCCAACGAAAATTACAAACGCATTTCCGGCGCTAAGCTCGACGCCATGCTCGGGTTTTGCGAAACCAGCGAATGCCGGCGCGTGCGTTTGCTCGCCTATTTCGGTGAAAGCGGACGGGCCTGCGGCAATTGCGATAACTGTCTCGATCCACCGCAGGTATGGGACGGCACGATCGCCGCGCAGAAGGTGCTGTCCTGCGTCGCCCGCTTATGGAAAGAACGGGGTCAGCGCTTTGGCGCCGGTCATGTGACCGACGTGTTGCGCGGTCAAACGACCGACAAAGTGAAGCAGTGGCGCCACGACACGCTGTCGGTATTCGGTGTCGGTGCCGATTTGTCGGAGACTGATTGGCGCACGGTGTTACGCCAGTTGATTGCCGCCGGTTTGCTGGCGGTGGATCACGACGCTTACGGCACGCTGGTGTTAACGGAAGCGAGCCGCGCGGTGCTGAAGGGCGAGCGCCAAGTCATGTTGCGCAAGCAAATCGCACGTCCGCCGGCGCGACGCGAACGGACCGAGCGCGTACAACGTGCGGGTATCGCCGTGGAAGGGTTGTCGCCCACCGCACTGGGGCTGTACGAACGTCTGCGCGTGTGGCGCTCGGAGACTGCGAAATCGCAGGGTATGCCGGCCTATATCATTTTTCACGACGCCACGCTGCGCGAAATCGCCGATGCGTGTCCGCGTACGCTCGATCAGTTGCGCGGCATTTCTGGTGTGGGTGCGAAAAAGCTCGAAGCGTATGGTGAAAAAATATTGAGCGAGATCGCGCGCGGCAACGAATAAAAAATGTAGGGTGGGCAGTGCCTTTCTGCCCACGCGGATTCAATAGAAACATGTGGGCAGAAAGGTGTTGCCCACCCTACATAGAATTAGTTTTTATCTGTGCTGTGAGTCGGGCAAATTCTGCCAACGACAACGTCTCCGCCCGCCGCACCGGGTCGATGCCGGCAGCGGCAAAGCCGGCATCGTCGATCAAGCCGCGCAAACAGTTGCGTAACGTCTTACGCCGCTGCGCAAACGCCGCCTTCACGACGCGATAGAAATTTTCCGGATGGGTTTGTTGGATGTCGGCTGCCGGTCGCGGGCGCAGGCGGACGATGCTGGAGTCGACCTTCGGCGGCGGTGTGAATGCGCCGGGGCCGACGTCGAACAGGTGTTCGACCTGGCAGCGCCACTGAATCATTACGCTCAAGCGGCCGTAGTCTTCCATGTCCGGCGCCGCCACCATGCGGTCGGCGACTTCTTTTTGCAACATGAACACCATGTCGGTGATGGCACTGGCATGATCGAGCAAATGAAATAGCAGCGGCGTCGAGATGTTGTACGGCAGATTGCCGATGATGCGTAGCGGTTGCGTTTGCGCGAGGTTGGCAAAGTTGAACGTGAGTGCATCGGCTTGATGCAGCACCAGCTGACCCTGACCGGCAGTCAGTGCCGGCAGGCGCGCCGCTAGATCACGGTCGAGCTCGACGGCGTGCAATGTGCCGGCGCGTTCGA
The DNA here is from genome assembly GCA_016199745.1 of Gammaproteobacteria bacterium. NCBI lineage: Bacteria > Pseudomonadati > Pseudomonadota > Gammaproteobacteria > Gammaproteobacteria bacterium. The sequence goes on along the minus strand of JACQFZ010000071.1, from coordinate 130,030 downwards.
GCAACGGCAATGTCAGCGCGCCGCGGCCGGGGCCGATTTCGACGATGGTTTCGCCGGGCCGCGGATTAAGGGCGTTGACGATGCGCTCGATGATCGAGCGGTCGTGCAGGAAGTGTTGACCGAAGCGTTTGCGCGGTCTTAGGAAATCGGTCATGCCGAACCGTGTACCGACTGTTTCGCTTTCGCCAGCTCAACCGCGAGCGCCAGCGCCGCCAGCAGACTTGACGGATCGGCGCGGCCGCTGCCGGCGAGTTCGAGCGCGGTGCCGTGATCGACCGAGGTGCGGATGAACGGTAATCCTAAGGTCACGTTCACCGCGTGCGCGAAATCGCGATGCTTTAGCACCGGCAAGCCTTGGTCGTGATACATCGCCAGTACCGCGTCGACCTCAGCCAAGTTCGACGGCAGGAACGCGGTATCGGCCGGTAACGGCCCACGCAGGCGCATGCCGCTGGCATTGAGCTGTTTCAGCACCGGTTCGATCACATCGATTTCTTCGCGTCCTAGGTGTCCGCCTTCGCCGGCATGCGGGTTCAGGCCGCAGACGGCGATGCGTGGCTCGGCGATGTTGAATTTTTCGCGCAAGTCGCGCTGCAGAATGGTCAGTACGCGGTGCAGCAGCTCCGGCGTGATATGGCGGCTAACCTCGGCTAGCGGCAGGTGCGTGGTCGCAAGCGCCACACGTAGACCGGGGCAGGTGAGCATCATCACCGGTTGTGCGCTCGTGCGCTCGCCGAAGAACTCGGTATGGCCGGTGAATGGAATACCGGCGTCGTTCAGGATGCCTTTGTGTACCGGCCCGGTGACCAGCGCGTCGAATTCGTCATGCAGACAGCCGTCGACCGCCACCCGCAACGTTTCGAGTACGTACGCGGCATTCGCCGGATCGAGTCGGCCGGGTGTGACTGGGTGGGCGGCGTTGATCGGCAGGACGTAGGTTCCGGCGGCGGCCGCGGCGGTGCGTCCGGGCCACGGCGACAACGGCAATGTCAGATTGAGCAAGCGCGCCCGCGCTTGTAATACCGTCGGATCACCGATGAAGACCAACCCGAAATCGCGCGGCTGCAGGGCGAGCCGCGCACAGAGCTCGGGTCCGACGCCGGCAGGTTCCCCCGGCGTTAGGGCAACTATTACAGGTCGCATCAGCGTACTAACTCCCCCTCTCCCTTCGGGAGAGGGATGGGGTGAGGGAAGTCGCAGTTCGCCCCGACGATAAATACCGTATGCATTCCTAGCCCTTCTCCCAGGAGCAGAGAGTTAACGAAGGGCGAGCGGCAAATCAGTCAACTTCGTCCAGCATAACCTCGACATAGGCCTCATCCCGCAGTCGCCGTAGCCATTGCTCATAACGATCGTCGGCCTTGCGTGCGTGGATTTGTTTGCGCGCTGTCAGACGGGCGCGCTCGTCCGTCATCGCTTGGCGGCGGTCGAGCACTTGGATGAGGTGCAAGCCGAACGGCGAAGCCACCGGCTCGCTGGTTTGTCCCGGCGTTAGGGCGTTCATGGCGCGCTCGAACTCGGGCACGACCTGTCCCGGATTTATCCAGCCGAGATCGCCGCCCTTACTGGCGGATAGCGGATCTTCGGAATAGGCGTGCGCCAGTTGGTCAAAATCTTCACCGTTGCTGATGCGCTCGCGCAGGCGACGCAAAGTTTGGGTCACCTCGTCGCGCGTTTGAATTTCGGTGGGCTTAATGAGGATATGACGGACGCGCGTTTGTTGTACCGCTTCTTCTTTAATGGCGCCGCCGCGACGTTGATTGAGTCGCAGCAGATGGAACCCGTTCGGGCCACGCAGCACGTCGCTGACCTCGCCCGGCTTTAATTTTTCGAGGGCGCCGACGAACAGCTCCGGCAGTTGGCCGGCGCTCTTCCAACCGATGTGGCCGCCCTTGAGCGCTTCCGCGCCCTGCGAATAAGTCACCGCGGCGCGCGCGAAATCTTCACCGGCTTTGATCTGCCGAGAGACGTCGTCGGCGCGTTTCTTCGCCGCTTGAATTTGCTCGGGGGTGGCCGATTCGGGAATGGGGAGATAAATATGCGACAGCTCGAACTCGTCGGCGGCCGGTTGCGCGCGGCTTTGCTCGATGAAATTGTTAATCTCGCTATCGCTGATGTTGATGCGATTGTTGACTTCGCGCTCGGTGAGCTGCTGCATCATTATTTGATCGCGCAGCTGCGCGCGATAGGCCGCCCGGTCGATCCCCTGTTGCTTAACCGTTTCATAGAGCTTGTCGACCGTCATCTGATTGCGGCTGGCGATGGACTGCAGCGCCTGTTCGATGTCCTGGTCGGTGACGCGGATGCCGGTTTGCGCGGCGAGCTGCAACTGCAGCTGATCGACGATCATCCGCTCCAGCAGCTGTCGGCGCAGCACGTCATCCGGCGGCGACTTGATCTTTTGCGCGGCGAGCTGCTCCTTTACTTCATGCAGCCGCGCCTCGAGCTCGGTAAGCGTGATGACATCGTTGTTGACGATCGCGACGACGCGATCGACGTCCTTTACTTGGTTGCTGGTCGCTGCCACCGCCGACGCGGTCGCTGGGACCAGCAGTGCGGCAAGCAGACAAGGAATGAAAAGTAAGCGCATGACAGTTCTCGATCGAATCCGGATAGCGCGAGCGTATCACAGGGTGTCGCTGCTATTGGAGCTGTGGCGCGGCGTAGTCGTTTGGAGAAATGGAAAAATGGCTGATTTTACAGTCGCCAACGATTCCGTTAGCGACGGGCGGAATTGCCGAGGCCGGCCAGCTCGATCTCAAAACCGAAGTTGGTGCGCTGCTCGGTGAACGGCGTTCCATCGGACGCATCTTCGTCGGTTTGTGTCAGGCGTCGATTGGCGTACAGCCGCACCGCCCAACAACAGGCGTTGTACTGGAGCCCGACCGTGCTCTCATGGTTCTCATTGTCGCGCGTCGAGTAGAGCGATCGGGTCTGTAATGCCCATGGCCCCCATAACGGCCATTCGAGCGCTATGTCGACTTCTTCCTTGGAGCCGCGTTCGCGCCGGTAACCGATCGTAAAGAACTTGTGCGAACCGGGCTGATACTCGATGTAGGAATTACTGCGTACCGCGGCATTGATCTCGGGCTCGTATTGAACAGTCGTGCGCGCCAGCCAGCTTGACGCCGGGTAGGCAATGGCCTCGGCGATGATGTTCGACGAGTCGTCGAACAGGCCTTCGCCGCCGCTTAAGACGACGCGGCGTTCGTTGAAGTAGTGGATACGGCCGATGCTGACGGCGAAAAGATCGGCGCCGTTCTGGTTCATGAGGTGCGAGGTTATACCGATGGCCAATTGGTTAGCATCGCCGATGCGATCACCGCCGACAAAGCGATTGTTACGGAACAAATTGGCATAGGTAAATTCCGGTACCCCGGAATCGAAAAGCAATTTCGACGATATTTGCCGTTGCTCGCGATAGGGGACATACAAATAGTAAAGCCGGGGTTCGAGCGTCTGCGAATAGGCCTTGCCACCGAATGTGAATTCGCGGTCGAAGAACAGCCCGCTGTCCAGATCGGCGAATGGCGCATCGATAGAGAAATTAGGATCGGGCTCGGTGGTACGTTCCAGCGAGTAATCGATATAGCGCCAACCAAGCTCGGGCGTCACGAAACCGTATGGCCGCGACACCGGCAGCTTGACGGATGGATTCAAATTCGTGCGATTCGCGATTAGGCCGACATCGCGTTTGAAGCGGTTGAACTCGCTATCGAAACCGTACTGTAGTCCGCTGACTGTCACCGGCGGTTGTGCGCTCAACAAGAGTTGCGGTAAGCGGGCATACGGCCGGCTGAGCGGATCGACCGAGCGGTCGAGCGATTGATAGTCGGAAGCGCGCACGGAAAACGTCCAAATTGCGCCGCGGTAAGTGAGCTCGGCATTCTGCGGCAAATCGGTGGCGCTAGTTTCGGTAAGACGCTCGCCGAAGTCATTCACGTAACTTGCATCGGACACGCGGCGCAGATCGACTTTTGCCGTCCAAAAGGCATTAAACGTCTGGTCGTGCAACAGCCGCCAGGCGGCGCGGTCCTCTTCCGTCTGTTTGTCGTCGTGTAGGTATTCGCCGTCGAATATGCCTTCGAAGCCAGGCCCTAAATATCGAAATTGACCACGCCATTGCAGGCCGCGTTCGGTCAGCAGCCGCGGCGTCAGGGTCGCATCGTAATTAGGCGCTAGGTTGAAGTAGTACGGCGCGGCAACGATAACTCCGAGATCGCTGCCATAACCGAACTCCGGCATCAGGAAGCCGCTCTTACGCTCGTTCGATATTGGGAAACTGAGGTAGGGCAGATATATCAGCGGCACGCCGCCGATATCGAGCGTGACCTGGTGTGCGGTGCCGAGATCTTCTTTGTTATCGAGATCGAGCGTGCGGGCGTGTAAGTACCAGTCGTTGCGTCCCTCGGGGCAGGTGGTGAAGCGCACATCTTTGAGGCGCGTCATGTCCTTGCCTTCGAAGTCGGTGTGCTGCATGTCGCCGCGGCCTTGGTTCGTCGGCAGGCGGAAAGTGCCGGCATCGGTGAAGCCGATGCGATCGTTGAGCTTGAGATGGGCCTCGCCCGTTCGGAATTGCGCGCCGTCCGGCGAGGTCATCGTGACGTTACCGTTGGCGTCTGCTTGGCTGGTTGTGCGGTTGTAGCGCAGATAGTCGGCGCCTACCCGCTCTCCATCGCGTTCGACCTCGGCATTGCCCTTGAGCTCGGTAACATCGGCATTGTGCGAAACGACGCTGTCGGCGCGAGCATGAGTTGGACCAGGTGTCGATGAAGCTGTCCGCGGGACCGGCGGAGTGGTAACGCGGTCGATGGGACAGGTATCGACGGATTCTTCTGCCCATACGCTCCCGGACGCGACGCACAATGCGTAGAGTAGAAGCCGTACGGCTTCGCGGGGTTTGCGGAAACGGGGAAGCATGAGGTTTATGATGTCCCGATAACTTTGCATACAATGCGCGCTCCATCAAGGCATAACGCGCGAGACTTATTCTAGTGTCTGATCAACGACTGACCGCGCTGTCCGAATGGGCGGCACAAATCTTGAGCGACTCTCATTGTACCGTTCGCCCGGCGTCGGCCGATGCGAGCTTTCGGCGTTACTTTCGCGTGCAAACCGCGAGCGGTGCAACTTTTATTGTCATGGATGCACCGCCGGACAAGGAAGACTCGCATCCGTACGTGCGCATCGCCCGCCGTTTTCGTGCGTTGGGCCTCAATGTACCGGAAATCATCGCCGAAGATTTGGCGCGCGGGTTCCTGCTGATCAGCGATCTTGGCGATAAGCTCTATTTGCAAGTGTTGAACGAGTCGACCGTCGAGCGGTTGTATCGCGATGCGATCGACGCGCTCATCGTCCTACAGTCAGGAACGCGCACCGATCCTGTGTTCCTGCCGCCCTATGATGCCGAGCTGCTGCGGCGTGAAATGGAATTGTTCCGCCAATGGTACTTGGGGTGTCATCTTAGCCGCTCTTTGTCGGCACGGCACAATGCCGTGCTCGACGACATCTTTACTTGTCTCATTGAGTCGGCGTTGGAGCAGCCTAAAGTCTGGGTACATCGTGACTATCATTCGCGCAACTTGATGGTGACATCGACTTCCAGTCCCGGCGTGCTCGACTTTCAAGACGCCGTGCATGGTCCAATCACCTACGATCTGGTGTCGTTGTTGCGCGATTGCTACGTGGCGTGGCCGCGGGCGCGGGTAGAGGGTTGGGTACAGGCCTATCAGGCGAAGGCCCAGCAAGCCGGTCTTTTATCGAGTGAAAGCCAAGCGCGCTTGCTTCGTTGGTTCGATTGGATGGGAGTACAGCGCCATCTCAAGGCTACCGGCATCTTCGCTCGACTCAATCATCGCGACGGTAAGCCAGGGTATTTGAACGATATTCCGCGGACGTTGGGTTACGTGCTCGATGTCACATCGCGTTATCACGAGCTGGCACCGTTGAGCGCGCTATTGCTTGAGCTCGACGCCGTACCGAAAGGGCGGTCATGAAGGCGATGATCCTTGCCGCCGGCCGCGGCGAGCGCATGCGACCGCTGACAGATACCTTACCGAAGCCATTGCTCCCTGTCGGGGGTCGGCCGTTGATCGTGCATTTAATCGAGAAGTTGGCGCGTGCCGGCTTGCGCGATATCGTTATTAATCATTCTTATTTGGGAAGCGCCATCGAACACGCATTGGCTGATGGCGCGCAGTACGGTGTACGTATCCGTTATTCACCCGAGTCGGACGGTCCGTTGGAGACGGGTGGTGGTATTCATCGCGCCTTGCCACTGCTGGGTGACGTTCCTTTCTTAGTGATCAACGGCGATGTCTGGACTGATTATCCTTTTGAAAAGCTTCTAGCGATCTCGATCGATCTCGCGCATCTCGTGTTGGTCGACAATCCTTCGCATCATCCGCAGGGAGACTTCGCGTTGCGAGAAGGTATCGTCGGCGATGACGGCTTGCCGCGGTTTACATTCGCCGGTGTCGGCGTCTATCGGCCAGCATTGTTTGCCCAATGTCAGCCGGGGCGGTTCCCGTTAGCGCCGTTGTTGCGGCAAGCAATGAAGAATGGACATGTGAGTGGCGAACACCATTCGGGATACTGGTTGGATGTTGGCACTCCTACCCGACTTCAAGAGCTCGACCGGCTGCTTAGCCGGGCCGGCAATTAGTAATAGGTATGGGGTCGATAACGGCCGATTCTTAGGCAGGTTCGCATAAGCTATTAATGCGTAAGGGAAAACTTTTGCTAGGCGTTAGTCGCGAATGCAGCCAAAATAAGGAAGCGGGTTCCGCCGCCTGGTTTGGGTGGCGCGGGTTGATAGGTTTAAGGGTGATAAAAAACCGGTAGCATCGCACCGATTTGGGGTTGGGCGATGCTACCGGCTCATTCTGCTGCGAGGCGGGCGATTCATCCAAATAACTGCAGCCTTTCGACCTTACCGAGACAGCGGCGGTTTCCCGCACACCCTCTCTAGCAGTTACTAGAAGACTCCCGCCTCTAGCGTTACTTCTTCTTCTTTGCTGCTTTTTTCTTAGCCTTTTTCTTTGCGGCCATGATGGGCTCCTTGGTTTAGGTTTAAGGGAGTTAAAACAGGGGCGACGCCCCTGCGGTACTGCTCGTGGCGCAAGACAAGAGACGGCTCATGACCATCTCTTCCAGGGATTCGGTAAGTGAGAGAGCGAGACCGCGGTAAGTCCACTTCGGTTGCAATCCGTTCCATTGTTCGACGGTTGCCCGGCGCTCAATTGTCTTTTGTTTTTCTTTTTCTGACAGAGCGCGGTGACTCGCGGTTGTGTTACTTCGCAATCGATCCAACAATCTGCGTTAGCCTCGTCTTGTTGTCTGTTCCGCTTTTGCTGTTTCTGCGATCGCGCTATCGCAATCGTTCGCTTCACAGCTCAACTTCATTCAGCGGTCGACGTTCCATGTCTCGAGCTCATCCTTTCTTTAGCAGATCTCCTTGATGTGTCAAGAACATTAAAACAAGAAATACAAAATTGCAAACCTTTTTTGGAAAACACAACGACACATCATCGCGCGTGACGCGTTGTGATCATGCGATCACGCGCGATGAACAACTCATCCGCACTTCGAGTCACCACAGTTGAGACAGGTGACACATCCATCTAAGCGGATGACTGCCTTTGCCGAACACTTGGCACACAACTGAGCGTCAGCGGGGAACTCACCGTTGCTATCAGCGCTTGGTGCAGCGTTACGATTCGAAACTTCGGCGCGCTTCTCGGCGAGAAATTGTTTGCGCGACGCATCCATCTCTTCCGTTGGTATCAAACCGATCTTCTTCAGATGTCGTTCGATGACATCGCCGAGGTCGGCGACCAACGACGGTGTGTAATGCCCCTTCTTGAAGTAGCCGCCGCGCGGATCGAACACGGAGCGCAGCTCTTCGACCAAGAACGTGCAATCACCGCCTTTGCGAAACACTGCCGAGATGACGCGCGTTAGCGCTACCACCCACTGAAAGTGGTCCATGTTCTTGGAATTAATGAAGATCTCAAACGGCCGGCGACGTTCGTTCGGCGTATCCAGGTTGAGGATGATGTCATTAATCGTCACATAGAGCGCATGCTCGGTAAGCGGCGTTTTGATCTTGTAGGTCGAGCCCTCGAGCAGGTCGGGACGCTCGAGCTTCTCGTGCATGTGCACGACGTTGCTCTCAGGACGCGCCGGCTCCTCGTTCTTGACGACATCGAAACCGGTAATCTTTTCGCTGATCTTGATAGCCATAGTGGCCTCCAAAATTTGGCGAGGGCGAGTTTCGCTTTGTTCGAGAAAACCCACCCCCACCCTTTATCCTCCCCCTGAGGGGAAGTATGTGAGACGCGTTAGTTAGAATCTGCCGTAGTACCCTTCTTTGAGGGCGTCATAGAGGTTAGCGGCCGTGTGCATTTCACCGTCGTACTCGATTTCTTCGTTGCCTTTCACTTCGACGACTTTGCCGTCGGCCAGTGTGAAGCGATAGGTCGTGTTCTCGAGATCCTTTTCCTTGACCAGGACGCCTTGGAACGCCGCCGGGTTGAAGCGGAAGGTGGTGCAACCCTTGAGGCCTTTGTCGTAGGCGTACATGTAAATGTCTTTGAAGTCTTCGAACGGGAAGTCCGTCGGTACATTGGCGGTTTTCGAGATCGAAGAATCCACCCATTTTTGCGCGGCCGCCTGAATATCGACGTGTTGCCGCGGCAAGATATCGTCGGCGGCGACGAAGTAGTCGGGCAGCTTGTTTTGCGGATCTTGTGTCTCTGGGTCGGCATCCGGGTTGATCAAGGTGCGATAGGCCAACAGCTCGTACGAGTACACATCGACCTTCTCTTTGCTCTTCTTGCCTTCGCGAATAACATTGCGCGAGTACTTGTGCGCGAACGATGGCTCGATGCCGTTGCTGGCGTTGTTGCCGAGCGACAACGAGATGGTGCCGGTCGGTGCGATCGACGTGTGATGTGTGAAGCGTGCACCCTTCTCGGCGATGCGTTCGGTCAACGACTTATCGAACTGTTGCATGTAGCGGCTGTAACGTCCGAGTAGGATACGACCCGGTACCTTGTCGCCGACTTTGTAACCGTCGGTGCGCATCTCCGGGCGACGCACCAGCATCTCTTCGGTGACTTCGAATTCATCAACCATAATCGGCGCGGGCCCTTTTTCTTCCGCCAACTCGACGCCGACTTCCCAACCGACTTCCGCCATCTCGCGCGCCACTCGTTCGGTGAAGGCGAGCGATTCGGTCGAGCCGTATTTCATCTTGAGCAGAGTGAGGGTCGAACCGAGGCCCAAGAAACCCATGCCATGGCGGCGCTTGTGTTCGATTTCATAACGTTGCCGCTCAAGCGGCAAGCCATTGATCTCGACGACGTTGTCGAGCATGCGGGTGAATATGCCGATGACCTCGCGATACTTCTGCCAGTTGAAGTGGGCGCGATCGGTGAATGCGTCCTCGACGAATTTCGTCAGGTTGACCGATCCGAGCAAGCACGAACCGTACGGTGGCAGCGGTTGCTCACCGCAGGGATTGGTGGCGCGGATGTTCTCGCAGAACCAATTGTTGTTCATCTCGTTGATGCGGTCGATCAGGATGAATCCGGGTTCGGCGTAGTCGTAGGTCGACGCCATGATCAAGTCCCACAAGCGCTGCGCCGGCAGGGTTTTGTAAACCCGGCAGGCGATGCGACCGATGTCGTCGGTAATGTAGCTGTGGTTCTCCGGCCAATAGCGCCAAACGATCTTGGTGTCCTTGTTGTCGTATTCCGATTGGCTCGCCGGAAACGCTAACTCCCAGGGACCATCGCTCTTCACCGCCTGCATGAATTCATCGGTGATGAGGCAAGACAAATTGAACTGGCGCAGCCGCGCGTTCTCGCGCTTGGCGCGGATGAAGTCGGTGATGTCGGGATGCGAGATATCGAACGTGCCCATCTGCGCACCGCGGCGGCCGCCGGCCGACGAAACGGTGAAGCACATGGCGTCGAAGATATCCATGAAGGAAAGTGGGCCCGAGGTATAGGCGCCGGCGCCGCTGACAAACGCCCCCTTGGGACGCAAGGTGGAGAATTCGTAGCCGATGCCGCAGCCGGCCTTGAGGGTCAAGCCCGCTTCATGCACCGCGGCGAGAATGCCGTCCATTGAGTCCGGCACTGTGCCGGAGACGGTACAGTTAATCGTGCTGGTGGCCGGCTTATGTTCTTGCGCGCCGGCATTCGACGTTACGCGGCCGGCTGGAATCGCGCCATTCTGCAGCGCCCACAAAAAGCGCTCATACCACAAACTGCGTTTGTCTTCGGTTATTTCAACTTCGGCTAATGCGCGGGCGACGCGGGTGTAGGTGCCTTGCATATCTTGGTCGACGACTTCCCCGTTCTTGGCTTTGAGACGATATTTTTTGTCCCAAATGTCGTAAGACGCGGGTTGATAGGGAATCTCGGTCGATACTGCCGGGACAGCCTGTAAGGGAACTGCGTTCATTCTCTCCCCTCCATAATCCTTGCTGGGTTCAGACCGCGGCTGCTAGGTCGGGTCGTTAAAAAATGGGTGATAAAGTGGGAAAACACAACATGTAGAGTTCGATGGGAAGAGTAGTCGCTACATGTTGTGTCGTCAAGAAGCCGTCACATAAGTTGCGCACCTTTATATATGGGTAAAAGTCGGCATGCCCGGCGTGTGCCGCCGGGCATAGACCGCTAGATATCGCGGGAGTACGGACGAAAAGACTTAAGGGGTGTAACCGAAATTACTTTTGAACTGACTAAAAAATTCATCACGCGTGAAGCGATGATTTTGGGTACCGGCATGGGCGATTTTTATCGCGCCGAGTAACGAGCTGATACGTCCGGTGGTTTCCCAATCGAGTTCGTTGGTCAGTCCATACAGTAGGCCGGCGCGGTAAGCATCGCCGCAACCGGTCGGATCGCGCGCGTCGCGCGTCTTCGCCGCTGGAATGTCGATGACGCGGCCCTTGCTATAGATCTTCGAGCCTTGTGCCCCGAGCGTCACGATAATCGCCTCGACCCGGTCGGCCAGGTCGGCCAGCGTTTTGCCAGTGCGTTCTTGCATAAGTTGCGCTTCGTAGTCGTTTAGCGTCACCCACGTCGCCTGATCGATGAAGCGCAGCAGTTCAGCGCCATTAAACAGCGGCATGCCCTGACCCGGATCGAAGATAAACGGGATATTCGCTTCGGCGAACTGCGTGGCGTGCTGCACCATGCCATCGCGGCCGTCCGGCGCAACGATGCCGATACGCGCACCGCTGTCGCGTGGTACTTGCACGGTGTGCGAGTGATTCATCGCGCCTGGGTGGAAAGCGGTGATCTGGTTGTCATCTAAATCGGTGGTGATGAAGGCTTGCGCTGTATAGCTGCCATCGACCTCGCGCAAATAACGGCGATCGATCTGCCATTGATCCATCCACTCGGCATACGGCCGGAAGTCGATGCCGACCGTACCCAACGGCAATGGCTCGCTGCCGAGCAGCTTCAAGTTGTAAGCAATGTTGCCGGCGCAGCCGCCGAACTCGCGGCGCATGTCCGGCACTTGGAACGACACATTCAGAATATGAATCTTGTCGGGCAGGATGTGATTCTTGAAGCGATCGCGAAACACCATGATGGTGTCGTACGCGAACGATCCGCAGATGAGAGCGGTCATGGACAATCCTTTTATCGTTTAAATGGGGAGCGGGGTGGATTGTGGCAAAAAGCGCCTCGCCTCGAAAGGCTTGCGCTTCTATGGCAGTTCACGCACTAATGGCACTGCTGCAATGCCCCGCTGAATAGCGTTGTTTTATGGTTGTGCTACTACTTTCTAGAAGGCCCGTGTCCTAACGCGACCTACCAGGAACGACAATCATGTCAATCACTTATTGCCGGGCGCGAGGCCCGATCCTTTCTCTTCATAACGCGATCGTCGTGCTGGCGGTTTTTTTGAGTGGGTGCATATCGGGCCGAGAGACGCTCGATTTGCGCATCTCACCGTCGACCAACAGTCAAACCGGAAGGGCTGTGCAAATTGTCCGGGTTACGGATCATCGAACGTTTGAGCTAAAACCGACTGACCCTGCCACGCCGTCATTAAAGGACGGAAAAATTCAAAACAAAGCCATTACCTCGCGCGCCATCGCCCGCAAACGTAATAACTACGGTAAGGCGATGGGCGACGTCGTGCTACCACAGGGGCGTACGGTAGAGAACCTTGTGGAGGAGGCGATCGCGAAATCGTTTAGGGAGGCGGGTTATCGAGTAGTCATGAAGGGCGAATCGAATGCCGGTGCGATCCCCGTTTACGCCGACATCGTTCAATTTTGGGCGTGGTTCCCCTTGGATACTTTTCTTACGACCTATGAATTCAAAGCGACAGTCAACATAAGAGCACCGCTCAGTGGGCTGCAGAGCGGCGTGGAAATTGTCGGTCATGCGACCGATGTAACGTTTCCGAGCTGGGAAAAGGTGATCAGTAAGGGATTGGAGGATTTTATGCATAACCTCCAAGGGCGCCTAAAGTCGCCCGCCGCCCAGCCATAATAAAATCATCTCGCCCCTGACCCGCGCTGCAGTAACGTGCGCGCGTCGTGGGCGATTAGAAGTTCCTCGTTCACTGGGATGACATACACCGCAATCGTCGATTCGCTCGTTGTTAGCGGTTGTTCGGTGGGTGCCGTTGCATTCACGTTCGTATCCAGACGTAATCCACACCACTGCATGTCGGCACAGATGCGCGACCGAATCGACGGTGCATGCTCGCCGATGCCGCCACCGAATAAGACTGCTTCCGCACCGCCCAATACCGCGAGATATGCCCCCAGATACTTGCGCACGCGATGACAGAACGCGTCGATCGCGCGGATCGCGCCGACGTGCCCTTCGGATTCGAGCTTGAGCAACGTGCGCATGTCGCCGCTGGCGCGCGACAGCGCTTGCAAACCGGATGAGCGATAAAGACCGTCGCTCAACGTTGCCGCGTCCATACCGGCGGCAACGAGCGACAGCAGCGCGCCGGGGTCAACATCGCCGCAGCGGTTGGACATGATGAGTCCTTCGAGCGGCGTGTAGCCCATGCTGGTATCGATCGAGCGGCCGTTGCATATCGCCGCCGCCGAGCAGCCATTGCCGAGTTGAAAGGTAATAACGCGCGGCTCGGCGATCGTGTTGTGACGCAGTGCCAAGTAGCGCTCATACATGTAACGGTGAGCGATACCATGAAAGCCGTAGCGTTTAATGGCGTGCGGTTCGGTCCACGCGTGCGGTAACGCGTAGCAACGGGCGGCCGCTGGTAGCGTCGTATGAAATGCCGTGTCGAACACGGCGACCATCGGCAGCGCCTCACCAAACTCGCGCCGACAGATGTCGATGACGTCGAGTGCCGGCGGGTTGTGTAATGGCGCCAGCGATGTGAGCGCCGCGAGGCGCACGATGACATCGTCGGTCAGGAGCACCGGTTCACGAAAAATATCGCCGCCATGAACAATGCGGTGACCGATTGCGATCGGCGTTACGCCAACCGATTCCTCGCGCAACCGATGCAGTAACCACTGCGTCGCCTCGCCGAGGTGTCGGGCGCGCGCGTGCCCGTGGTGCTTTTGTCCATGGATCTCCCAGGTCCATTTGGCTTGTGCACCGAACGATTCGACGACACCGGCGACCAGGAGCGTCAGCTCGGCGTCGTCGGCGAAGGCGCGAAATTTGAGCGACGAACTGCCGGCGTTAAAGACGAGGATGGCCATGGCGTGACGTTTCTTCCTAGAATAAAGGATTACCGATTAATCGGACCATCGCTGCTGCAGACGGTTCGTGTTCGGAGCTCGTCCGCTCGCGATGGACTGCATGTTGTTGAGGCGACATCGTCGGCGTGTCGCCCAACCGACCTAGTACAAGTTTCTTATACTTAGAGGTATGACCCAGCCTCCGGTAAATCCGACGCTGATATCAACGCCAGAAAGCGGCACCGAACCCACACTGCTGGCGGGACGCTATGAGTTGCTCGGTGAAATCGGCGCCGGCGGCATGGGCCGCGTTTATCGCGCGCGTGACCGCGAGACCGGCGAGATCCTTGCGCTCAAAACATTGAAGCCGGAGCTGGCCGCCGATCCGGGCATGAGCGAGCGCTTCAAGAATGAGTTGCGATTGGCACGTCGCATCACGCATAAGAATGTTTGTCGCATCTACGATTTCAACCGCACCGACGCGCTCGCGTTCATCACCATGGAGTACGTCGAGGGCGAGACGCTGCGCGCGCTGATCGATCGCAGTGGTCCGCTGGCGCCGTCGCGTGCGATCGCTATCGCGCTGCAAATTTGCGCCGGTCTGCGCGAAGCGCATGCCCAGGGCGTGGTCCACCGCGATCTCAAACCGGAAAACGTCATGATCGCCAAGTCCGGTGTCGTGAAGCTGATGGACTTCGGCATCGCCCGTTCGGTTGACACGTCGACGACGCAAACCATAATTGGTACGCCGGCCTACATGGCGCCCGAGCAGGCGCAAGGACGGGCGGTCGATGCACGCACTGACATCTATGCGCTCGGCCTTACGCTCTATGAGTGTTTGACAGCGCGTTGCGCATTCACCGGCGCCACACCGATCGAGATAGCGATCAAGCAGGTGCAATCGCGACCGACGCCGCTGCGCACGGTACGCCCAGACATTCCGCCGGCATTGGAGGCGGCAGTGCTGCGTTGTCTGGAAAAAGAACGCGAGCAACGCTTCGCCTCGATCGACGTGCTCACTGCTGCACTCACCCATACTACCGCTGGCAGTCGTCGCCCGACGGCGACGACATCGGTAACGCCGGCACCGTCGAACACTTGGCGCTGGGTGGCATTAACGCTACTGGCGATCGTGATTGGCGGGATTTGGCATAAAAAATCGAACGCACCGGTCATGCCGCCGATGCCGGTCGCAACTGCGCCATCGATGCCGGCCATCAGACCAGCGCCACCAGCGCCGGTCAATCCGCCGCCGCCCCTGCCGGCAGAAGCGCCATCGCCGTCATTCGATACACCACGCATGCCCCCGTTAAACGAGCCGTCGTTCGGATCGCCACTTCCGGAATTCGATCGGGTCAAAGCCGCTGCCGAAGCCGGCGACGCCAACGCGCAATTCCGCTTAGCCCACATGCTGTGGGACGGTACCGCTGGCACCCGCGACGAGACGCAAGCGCGCGATTGGATGGAGCGCGCAGCCGAGCAGGGGCATCGGGATGCACAATTCGCGCTCGGTTCTTTTTACGAGCGCCGTAACGACGTACGCACCGCGGCCGGCTGGTACCAGCGCGCCGCCGAAGCCGGCCACAACGATGCACGCAACGCGCTGCTGCGTTTGCGCCAGCGTACTAGCGCACGGCAGCAAAGCCGCTAAATTTTCCATGTCTTGCCGCGATAGCGCGGCGGCGAACGGCGCCACGATCGGATTTTTGCGGTTACCACTTTTGTAATCGGTTAGCGCTTGCACCAGATAGTCCGGATATTGACCAGCGAGTCGCGGGAACTGCGCCGTGCTGCCGCTACCGTCGGCGCCATGACAACCTTGGCACATCTGCGATTTTTCTTTGCCGGCCGCCGATGCCGTGACAACCGGCGCACATTGACGTTTTGCGCGCCCCGGTCGCCGGTCTGTGTCGCGGTGACTCCCGCTCAGCAGAGGCTCGCTAGCAAGAGTGCCCGTGCCGCCGCCGGCATACGGCCGCTTAGCGAAACTCTTCGAGCAGGCTCACCAAATCGTCGGCGTGCTCTTCTTCCACCGCCAGGATCTGTTCCAGCATACGACGCGTGGTCGGGTCGTTCTCGCCGATGTAATTCACCATTTCGCGATAGCTGTCGATAGCGATACGCTCGGCCACCAGGTCTTCTTTAACCATGCCGATCAGCGATTCGCCTTCGATGTATTCCGAATGACTGCGTGACAACATTCCCTCGGGCGACAGATTGGGCTCGCCGCCGAGCTGGACGATACGTTCGGCGATTTGATCGGCATGGGCCTGTTCTTCGTTAGCGTGCTCGAGAAATTCGGCGGCGACACTTTGCGCATTGATGCCGCTGGCCATGAAGTAGTGGCGCTTGTAGCGCAGCACGCAGACGATTTCGGTCGCGAGCGCCTCGTTCAACAATTTGACGACGGTGTCGCGATCGGCCTGATAGCCTGGCGTCACGGCGCCTTGTTCGATATGTTCGCGCGCACGTTCGCGCAGTGTCTTGATATCCGTCAGAAAAGGAGAGTGGATCTCGCTCATAGCGGCTGCTCCTGTTGTTTGCGTGGGATTCCTTCCCAGCACGATGCCAGTCATCATATGCAAAGGCGGCGCCGTCGCCAATTCGTAGTCAGTGTTTACCCTCGCCTATAATCGGGTGCGATGAAATTGAAATTAAAAAAACTTGCGTTAAGCCGTTTGCGGTTCGAATGCACCGGTTGTGGTGGTTGTTGCACCGGCCGCGGCGAACACTACATCGCGACGACATCGGCCGAGCAGCGTGGCATCCAACGATTCCTCGGTATCTC
This sequence comes from Gammaproteobacteria bacterium, assembly GCA_016199745.1. Taxonomy (NCBI): domain Bacteria; kingdom Pseudomonadati; phylum Pseudomonadota; class Gammaproteobacteria; species Gammaproteobacteria bacterium. The sequence goes on along the minus strand of JACQFZ010000071.1, from coordinate 113,540 downwards.
CTGGCGCTGGTTTCGACAGCGATACCTTACGGTTTATGAGGACGGCACCGAGAGCCTGCGCTGGGAGCATGACCGTTGCGTGTTTCTCGACGGTGAGCGTCGTTGCCGCATTTACGCCGTACGACCGTCGCAGTGCCGTACTTATCCTTTTTGGTCCGATGTCACGCAAAGCGCTCGTCATTGGCAGGCGGAAGCACGGCGTTGCGAGGGCATCGGTCGTGGTACGGTGATTCCGCTGGAACAGGTGCAGGCGCAATTGCGTCGCGGTGACTAACACGATTACTGACTGGGATGGATAACAACCGCATGAATAACCCGACCCGACTGGAACACGATCTGCTGGGTGAACGCGAAGTGCCGGCCACTGCTTATTGGGGCATTCACACGCTGCGCGCGCTCGAAAATTTTCCGATCTCCGGCCAGAAGATCGCCGGTTATCCCGATTTGCTGCGCGCATTGGCGCTGGTCAAGCAAGCCGCGGCCGAAGCCAATCGCGAGCTCAGTGTGCTTGAGCCGGTGTTGTGCGACGCCATCGTCGGCGCCTGCCGCGAAATCGTCGCCGGCCGCTGGCACGATGAGTTCGTCGTCGACGTCATTCAAGGGGGTGCCGGTACGTCGACCAACATGAATGCCAATGAAGTCATCGCCAATCGTGCACTCGAGCTGCTCGATCGGCAGAAAGGCGATTACGATTATTTACATCCGATCGAGCACGTCAACAAATCGCAAAGCACGAACGATGTGTATCCCACCGCCATCCGAGTTGCGACTTGTTTCGCGATCGAGCGATTGTTGCAAGCGATGACCGAGCTGCGCGTCGCCTTCGAGAAAAAGTCGGCGGAATTCCGCAACGTGTTGAAGCTCGGTCGCACGCAGTTGCAAGATGCGGTGCCGATGACTTTGGGCCAAGAGTTCAGCACGTACTCCGTCATGCTCGGCGAAGACGAGCAGCGCTTGTCGGAAGCGGTGCGCTTGATGTACGAAATCAATTTGGGCGCTACGGCAATCGGTACCGGTATCAATACCGACCCGCGCTACGCGGCGCTCGCCTGCGGCAATCTCTCGACACTGACCGGTTTGCCACTTATCTCCGCGCCTAACTTGATCGAGGCAACGCAAGACGTCGGCGGGTTCGTACAACTCTCCGGCGTGCTCAAGCGCATCGCCGTCAAACTGTCGAAGACCTGCAACGATTTGCGGTTGCTGTCGAGCGGCCCACAGACCGGCTTGGGCGAAATCAATTTACCGCCGCGTGCTGCCGGCTCCAGCATCATGCCCGGCAAAGTTAATCCGATCATTCCGGAAGTGGTCAATCAAGTCGCGTTCGAAGTGATCGGCAACGACATCACCGTCACCATGGCGGCCGAGGCCGGGCAACTGCAGCTCAATGCGTTCGAGCCGATCATTGCGCATAGCTTGTTCAAGAGCCTGCAACACTTGCGCGAGGCGTGCTTCACGCTGGCCAACAATTGCGTCGCCGGCATCACCGCCAATCGCGAAAAATTAGAGAACAATGTTCGCATGTCGGCCGCGCTCGCCACCGCGCTCAATCCTTACATCGGTTACGAGAAGGCATCGCGTGTCGCCAAAGAAGCGCAGCGCACGGGTCGGCCGGTGGCCGAACTGGTGTTGGAGATGGGTTACTTGAGCCAAGAAGAGCTCGATCAGTTGATGCGGCCGGAGACATTGACGGCACCGTTTTCGGTACGCGATTTGAAGCCGGTGAATAGACGTTAATAATTAGGATGACTAGTGTCCGGTCCGTTACATCACCAAAAAAACTCATCCAGAAGCTTATTTGTGCGTCTCCCTCTCCCCTCGCGGGAGAAGGAACAAGGGAGAGGGGAAAACTGACGGACTATTTTGTATGACTACCCCTCTCCCCCCCGGCCTCTCTCCCGCAAGGGGAGAGGGGAGTAGCTTACGGTTACGTTATTTACCAAATTGATGAGACGGGATACTAATGCAGAGGTACGAATGAGCCAGCGGATTTGCGTGTTGTACGTGGGTGGCACCATCGGCATGTCCGCCTCCGCCGGTGGGCTCGTGCCGTCGAAGGTTGATGGCGACGGCATCATGCAGTTGCTGCAGATGGCCGCCATCGATACTTCCGGCCTGTCGATCGTCGCCTTGGGTAATCCCATCGACAGTGCCGACGCCACACCGGCGGATTGGACGCGCATCGCCCGCCGCATCGCCGAGCTCTACAACGACTACGACGGCTTCATCGTGTTGCACGGTACCGACACGATGGCCTACACCGCTTCGGCGCTGTCGTTTCTGCTGCGTGGTTTGAAGAAGCCGGTCGTACTCACGGGTGCGCAGATTCCATTGGCGCAATCGACAAGCGACGGTCCGGCGAATTTGATCGCGGCCTATCGCGTCGCCGCGAGCGCGCAGGTACACGAAGTCGTCGTCTGCTTTGGTCGCTATGTGTTGCGCGGTAATCGTAGTCGTAAGTTAAATGCTCATCGCTTCGACGCGTTCGACAGTCCAAATTTTCCGCGGCTCGCCGAGATTGGCGAGTCCATTTCTTGGAATGCCGAATCGCTGTTGCCGTGTCCGGACAAAGAGCGTTTCGAGTTGGTCGATTATCGCGCGGGCGCAGTACTGAGCTGGCGTTTGATGCCGGGCGCGGCCGGCGATGCGTTGATCGAACGGCTGGCGCGCCCGCCGCGAGCGCTGATTCTAGAGAGCTATGGTGCCGGTACCGGTCCGACGCGCGATCCGGCGTTGTTGCGCGCTATTGCTCACGCTGTTGCCGACGGCAGTATATGTGTGGCTATCAGTCAATGTCCGTGGAGCGAAGTCGATCTCGCGTTATACGCGACCGGTCGCGCGTATGCGACAGCCGGTGTTATTGGCGCGCGCGATTTAACGTTCGAGAGCGTTTACGCCAAGTTGCATCATTTGCTGGCGTTGGGTTTGAAGCCCGACGCGGTACGGCGTGAGTTGTTGCTGGCCCGCGCCGGTGAGTTAACTGCATAGTTTTGCCCCAGCTCTCCGTTAAATACATGGAGGGCGGAAAAATCGGCACCATCCAACGTGCTGCTACGGAGGGCAGGCACGCCACCGTCAACCGCTTGCTTCGCACCGGATGGGCAACACCTTCCACCGCCGCATGAATGCGCGCAAATCCTTCCAGCAGACCACACGCGCAATGTTGGGCGCACAGCCGGCGGAAGATCTTCGAGACCAAGACTATGGAACCCGAGCCCGCCGACCAGGTATTTAGACTGGATCGGCGCGTTATATGCGATCGAGACCAAGATCCGGGCTGACGGGAGATCGCAAGCGGGCGCGACGACAGGAACAGGCCAAACCCATCGTCGAACAACTCTTCCAATGGATCGACCGTCAGTTCGACCGGCAAGGGTTCCTGCCGAGCAGCCCGTTCCTCAGTGCGCTCGCGTACATCCGCGAGCGCCGTGTCGGCCTATCTATATATCTGGACGATCCGGACGTGACGATCGACACCAATCACCTGGAACGTGCCCTACGCGTCATTCCGATGGGCAAAAAGAATGGGCTCTTCTGTTGGACGGAACTCGGCGCCAAACAGGTCGGCATCGTACAAAGCTTGCTGACCACATGTCGGCTGCATGCTATCGATTCCTACGACTACCTCGTCGATGTGCTGCAACGGGTTGGGCAGTATCCGGCGTCGCGGGTCCATCAATTGATGCCATGGGTGTGGAAGCAATTATTCGCGGGCAAGCCGTTGCGCGCCGATCTGTATGATATTGGGAGATCACATGGCTAAACTGCTGAGCGGTTACGCCTGACGCTCGACGATGCGCCGGAGGCGTATCTCGCATGTTTCGCGACAAGTTGGATGGATGCGCGAAGGTGGTGCTGAGCACTTGAGTCGGAAATTCGTTTGGGAGTTCATCCAACCTATGTAGGTCGGATCAAGCCGCAACGCGGCGGACCCGACGAAATATTATTTCGATGGGTCCGCTGCGCTTGACCCATTCTACAAGCTTAGCCGTCATTCCCGCGTAGGCGGGAATCCAGTCTAACGGCTGCCGCCTGGTCGTCATGATTTTTTCGCTTCCGCGATCAACCATTCCTTGAACACTTTTATCTTGCGCACGCTCGCCGCCGCGCGCGCGTGCACGAGGTAGTAGCCGTGCTTGCGCTTGTGCGTCTGCGCGAACGCCTGCACCAGCCGCCCGGACGCGAGCTCGTCGTGCGCCAGGAACAACGGCAGGATCGCCGCGCCCATGCCGGTCGCGGCTGCTTCGATGATCATGAAGAAGTGCTCGAAGCCGGGCGCGTGGCGCATATTCGGCGACGGCAGGCCGCAGGCGGCGAAGAACTCCGACCATGCCTCCGGGCGCGTGGTGTGTTGCAACAACCGATGCTTGGGCAGGTCGGCTGGCGTGCGCAGCGGCGTGCCGCCCTGCAACAATGCCGGCGCGCAGAATACGCCGACGGTGTCGTGCATCACCCGCGTCGCCTCGGTGTCGGGCCATTGGCCGAGGCCGTAGCGTATCGCGACGTCGATCGATTCGGTGGCGAAGTTCACCGCGTGCTCGCTCGCAGTCACGTCGACCAGGATGTCCGGGTACAGCTGCTGGAAGCTGGACAGCCGCGGCACCAGCCAGCGCATGGCGAAGGTGGGCAGCACGCTGATCGACAGCATGCCGCCGTCTTGCGCGCGTTGCAGTGCGCGCGTGGCCGCGGCGATGCGGTCCAACGCCTCGCCGACCTGCGCATAGTAGGCGCTGCCCGCGGGCGTCAGCTCGATGCTGCGACCGACGCGCTTGAAGAGCGGCATGCCGAGTTCCTGTTCCAGCGTCTGCACCATGCGGCTGACCGCGCCCTGTGTAACGTGCAGCTCCTGCGCCGCTTTGGTGAAGCTCAGCGAGCGCGCCGCCGCCTCGAAGCTGCGCACGGCGTTGAGCGAAGGCAGGCGCCGGCTCATGCGCTGAACGCCCCGCGCTTTTTATCGAAGCGGGATGGGGAAAGGGAGGTGAGATGGCGGATGCCGCAGCCCATTCAGGTTTCGCTCGATGACATGTCCATGAGTTTAACTCATAAAACAACGCACATTTCTCGTTTGTGAGCGTGGACCATTTTGGCTTTAAATTAGGAGTCGAGGTCACCGTCGTCGAGAAGAAGCCGGCCAAGCGCATCCTCATCATGGACACGATGGTGCGGTAGAAAAGCCATTTCGGCCTTCCTCATTCAGGAGATCAGTATGAGAAAACTTACGCCATTTCACCTCGCCTTCCCGGTCGACGACCTGAACAAAGCACGCACCTTTTACGGCCAGGTCCTGAGTTGCCACGAGGGCCGCGCCAGCGATACCTGGATCGACTTCGATTTATTCGGCCACCAGATCGTGACCCACCTCGCGCCCGTGGCGCCCAAGCACCACAACCCGGTCGACAAGCACGACGTGCCGGTGCCGCACTTCGGCGTGTTGCTGGAGTGGGACGAATTCCACGGCTTTGCCGAGCGCATCCGCGCCGCCGGTGTCGAATTCGTGATCGAACCGACGATCCGCTTCAAAGGCCAGGTAGGCGAGCAGGCGACGATGTTCTTCCTCGACTACGCCGGCAACGCCCTCGAGTTCAAGGCCTTCCGCGACATGGAGTCGCTGTTCGCCAAATGACGCCGCGGTGCACCATGCTGACCATCGAACGCCTGAACCGCCTCAACCCGCGCGCACCGGTGCGCAACGATCTGGTTCGGTTACTGCGCGAGGCGTTGTCATGACCGCGACGACACAACCGCGGCTGCAGAACCAGGTCGCGCTCGTGACCGGTGCGACCTCGGGCATCGGCGAAGCGATCGCGCGCCGCTTCGCCGCAGAGGGCGCGTGCGTCGCCGTCGTCGGCCGCAACCGCGAGCGGGGCGACGCAGTCGTGCGCTCGATCACCAAGGCCGGCGGCATGGCGCAATTCTTCGCGGCCGACGTGACCTCCGACCACGCCGTGCAAAGCCTCGTGTACGAGGTGCGTGAGCGCTTCGACACGCTCAGCATCGTCGTGAACAACGCGGGGCTTTCGGTGCCCGGCAGCGTCGTCGACATCACGCCTGCGCAATGGGACGAGGTGTTCCGTATCAACGTCAGCTCCGCGTACCTCGTGAGCCACCACGCGATGCTGCACCTGTTGACACGCGGCGACGGCGCGGTGATCAACATCTCCTCCGAGGCGGGCCTGAAAGGCCTGAAGGATCGGGCGGCCTATTGCGCGGCCAAGGCGGCGCTCGTCGGCCTGACGAAGGCGATGGCGGTCGACCATTCGGGCCACGGCGTGCGCATCAACTGCATCTGCCCCGGCACGATCGAGACACCGATGGTCAGCCGCCTCATCGACACACATGTCGATCCGCAAGCAATGAAGGACGAGTTTCTGCAGCGCCGCCTCACGCCCTATCTCGGCACACCGGACGACGTCGCCGAGGCCGCGCTCTATTTCGCGCTGCCCGGCAATCGGTATGTGACCGGCGCGATCCTGTCCGTCGACGGCGGCTCGCTCGCGCGCTAGGACAACCACCGAACACGCCGAACAGGCCAAGTCGCGTAGTGTCGGTATCGCGGTATCCGCGAAGTATCGACTGAACGACAAAACCGAATCCCTTCACCGCGAGCCACCGAGCGAAGGTTGTCCTCGGGGGCGGGCCACCCTCTGATTGAAGGAATGACGCCCATGATTGTTCGATCGATTGATGAAATTGCCGCTACGGTCCGAGACGTTGCCTGGGGCAACGGCGAGAGCCGCCGGCTCCTCGTTAAAAGCGACGGGATGGGTTTCGCCGTTGCCGAAACGCTCGTATATGACAAACCGAATCGATAAGGCCGGCGTTGTTTATGCCACGCTCGCTTATCTCGCCTGGGGTGTGTTCCCGATCTACTTCAAGGCGCTGCAAGAAGTAGCGCCGCTCGAAGTGTTGGTACACCGCGTGCTGTGGTCGCTCGGCTTCTTGTTGATCGTGTTGGCATGGCAGCGGCATTTTGGCTGGCTGCGCACGGTTTGGCAGCAACCGCGGCTGCTGGCGCGATTCGCGTTGAGCGCGGTGGCGTTGTCGGTCAACTGGCTGGTTTATATCTGGTCCGTCGGTGTCGGCCGGGTCGTCGACGCCAGCCTCGGTTACTTCATCACGCCGCTGTTCTCGGTGATGCTCGGCCTGATCGTGCTGCATGAGCGGCTACGCGCCGGCCAGTGGTTAGCGCTGGCGACGGCAGCGCTCGGCGTGATTTGGTTGACGTGGCAGACGGCGCAGTTGCCGTGGATCGGCCTAGTGTTGGCAACATCGTTCAGTCTGTACGGTTTATTACGCAAGACGGCATCGCTTGGCACGCTCGAAGGGTTGTCGCTGGAAACGCTGCTGTTGTTTCCGGTGGCGCTCGCCTTTTTATTGTACTTAGGCGATCGCAGTGCTCTGGTGTCGGGCTCGATCACGACGCAGGCGTTGCTGGTCACGGTGGGTCCGATCACGGCAATTCCATTGCTGTTATTCGCCGCCGGTGCGCGGCGCTTGCCGCTATCGATGATCGGGCTGTTGCAATACATCGCGCCGACGCTGCAGCTGCTGGTTGGCGTTTGGTTGTATCACGAGCCGCTTAGCGGGCCGAAGTTGCTGGGCTACGCGTTGATCTGGTTGGCATTGGCGATCTACACCGCTGAAGGCTTGTGGAGCGGGCGGCAACATCAATCGCAAAGCGATGCCAGTCGAGCCTGTCCGCCGTTCGAGTAATTCAACCGGCGCCGAACAGCGCTTGCTGAGCCTGCCGCAGCACGCGCTCGCCGCGTTCGAGCACAGTGCTGCGCCATTTATCGTCGGCCGGACAAAAAACTGCACATAGCGCCGCCCGCGCCCGCCGGTAGGCGGCGCTATCGATGCCGGCGTGAAAGTAAGCGCGGTTTTCACGGTACAATGTCGCGATCATTTGTCCTAGCGCAACCGTGCCGAATTCGAGCACCGTGGTGTAGTTGTCGGCACCGGCAAACAAACGGCTGATGTGCTCGGTAACGCCGCCGCTCACGTGATACGACACCGAGCGGTCCGGTTGATCGCCGCTGACTTCGGCACCGAACCAACGCCGCATCAGCTGAAAGCGCGGCGTGCCTTCGTCGGCATCCACCAGCAGTTTGTAAGTCCCCGAACGTCCTAAGCCAGTATGCAGATCGAACGCGATCAAACGCTCGACCGATCCGAGTCGCGGATCGCACAGAATGGTACGTAGATGTGCTGTCGATTGCTCGGTTTGGGCGCCGCCATAAAAAATACCGCGTGGGAATTCGTATTGGCCGCCGGCAATAGCTTGCTTCATCGTCGCCATGCCCTGGGTCAACGTGTACCACAGCGCGTACGCCCAGAAGCCGTCGATCATGCCCGGCGGCGACGCTGGGTTGAGCCAATTATTGAGCCGGCCATACGCCGGATTGGCTGGCCCAGGAAATTGCTCGAGCGAGTTGCGGTTCAAGTCGACGTTATGTTCGTTCGTGCGTCGCCGCCAGGCGAAGCCCCACGGATTCAGCGCATGAACGAATAGCCAACCGGCGTCGGCGGGTAGGGTGGTCGGATCCAGCTGTGCCAGCCAACGCTGCTGCAAGGCACTGCCGAAGAAGCCTTCCGCTCCGTGCGTGCCGGAGACGACGAGGATGAGCCGGCGTGGTTGCATGGCGCCAACGTAGGCGGTGTCGATGCTGAGGGGGTGCTCGCCGGGGCCGGGTGCGCTGATCGGATAACGAGCGAGTCGGGCGCCGCAGCGCTGAGCGATGTTGAGAAATTGATCGCGCGCCGTGAAGTAATCGGGCGCGAAGTAACGTTCGGGTGCTATCGGCGTGTCTGCTGACATCCTGACCCGCCGATAATATTCATGCGGCTACCGGCAGGCTCTTGCGGCTGTCGAGCCACTTGAGCAGCGGTTGCCATTGTTCGACATCGTACGCCGCGCGGCTGCCGAGTTCGAACACGCCGATGCCTTGCTGGTCGGCGAGCTGATAGTTCGGGGTGTCGCGCAGGGTAGCGACGAACGGAATCTTAAGGCGCGACAAAAAGCGTTCGAGATTGCGATAGATCTGCGTGTTCACTGTCGCATAGTTGAACATACCGAGCACCCGTTCGGTTTGATTTTGCAGCTGGGTATTTTCGCGCACGCGATTGGCGATCACCGCCACGCGGCTTTCCTTGCGCACGACTCTGCCGACCAGCAGCAGCTCATGGACAAAGCGGGCGGCGGCGCGGATGTCGGTCGGCGACGGCAGCACCGGCACCAGCAGTGTCTGCGACCGGCGCACCAGCGCTGTCAGCTCGGCGCCGTGTATGCCGGCCGGCACGTCGAGGATGACGACATCGGTCGTGCGCGCTACGCGTAACGGTTCTTTCCAGGCGGCGATACCTTTAATCGGCGGCCGGCCTTCGGCCCGGGCGGCGAGCCACTCGAGCGCAGAACTTTGAGGGTCGAAATCGGCGAGGACGACGGACGCGTTCTGGGTGGCGTAGTAGCTGGCAAGATTGGTCGCCAATGTGCTTTTGCCGCAACCGCCCTTGGTGTTCAACAGCATGATCGTGCGCATTGTCACTCCTTTGATGGTTTGGGGTGCTTTTGCTGATGTTCACAACCAGTGCTAAATCGGCGAAAGTGTAGGCCAGCGCGCGCAAAAGCTCCACTCGGCAGCGCGTTAACTCCGGTGGTATGTCAGCTGCACCAACCCGGAGTCGAAGCGGCGCGAATCGATCAGCTGCAACCGCCGGATCGGCAGGCGATGTAGAGTATGAGTTTGCGCATATTTTTTTGGTCAGTCGGGTATTTTAGCGGCGCTTTTCGGTAGGACGGTTGGTATCGGCGCGCGCACCGGTTCATTCGCTGACGCATCCGTGTTCGCCTTCGAGTTTGCATCGGGCAAGTCCGCGAACGCCTGTTTGAGACGTTGTGCCCATGTGCGGCGCAGTAGTTGAAAATAAGAATCGTCAGCGCCGATGGTCGCAAAGCGCGTGACCCGCAAGGCACCGGTTTCGTAACACAGCAGATCGAGTGGCAGGCCGACCGACAGATTGCTGCGCAGTGTCGAGTCCATCGAGATCAGCCCGCACTTAGCGGCCTCGTCCAGCGTCATCGCCGGTGTCACTACGCGGTCGAGGATCGGTTTGCCGTATTTCGATTCGCCGATCTGGAAGTAGAGATTTTCGTCGGTGGCTTCGATGAAGTTGCCGGCGGCGTAAATCTGGAACAGCCGGCAGCGCTCGCCGCCGATTTGTCCGCCGAAGATCATCGTCAACGTGAAGTCGATGCCGAGTTCGCGCAAATGCTTGGCATCGCGCTCGTAGACTTGGCGCACGGCATCGCCGACGAGCTTGGCGGCGTCGACCAGCGTCGGCGCGTTCCACAGGCTTGGGCCGTCGCCGGTGCGTTCCATCAGTATTTGCCGGACTGCTTGGCTGATGCTGAGGTTGCCCGCTGTCATCAGCGTCATGACGCGCTCGCCCGGTTGCTCGAACACGGTCATCTTGCGAAACGTGCCGATCTGGTCGACGCCGGCGTTGGTGCGCGAGTCGGACAGGAATACAAGGCCGGCGTTAAGCCGCATAGCGACGCAGTAGGTCATAGGGAAGATTCGCGAGCGTTAGAGGGAGGCGAGTTTAACAGGATGCGGAACGGCGCCGGGGTACGGTGAATGTGCGGCGATACCGTCTAAATGTAAGGAACCTCTGATTAATTCAGCGTTTCCTTAACTAAAACTAACTTTGTTACTGATCCGTACGTACTGCCACCCGCACTTCCAACGATTCGTCGCCGCCGCCGGTACGCACGCCGCGTATCGGTGCCGCCGACATATAGTCGCGGCCGAGTGCCAGCCGGCAGTGACGTTCGCCAGCGTATTGGCGATGGGTGATATCGATGCTGATCCAACCCTTGTCCTCGACCCAAACGTCGGCCCACGCATGACTCGCGGCGTGGGTCGTATCGCCGGGGTGGATGTAACCGCTGACGTAGCGTGCCGGCACGTTGTTGGCGCGGCAGCAGGCGAGGAACAAGTGCGCATGGTCTTGGCATACGCCTTGGCCGATCGCGAGCGCTTGCGCGGCGGTGCTGGTCACCTCAGTGATGCCGCTTTGGTATTGCACGGCATCGCAGATTGCCTCCGCCAGCGCCACAAAATTCGTGGCACGCCGATCGCGCGCTAAATGGCGGGCGGCGAACGCGCGCACGCTGTCGTCGGCGGTCGTGAGCGGAGTGGCGACGGTGTACACGAGTGGCGATAGTTCAGAACCGGGCATGTCGTTCGTGGTTGGCACGTGGCCGTCGCGCAGCGGTTCGATCTCGAGCGAGCCGTTGACCAGCATCCGAATCTCGTTGTGCGGCGCGCGCAGCACCATCGTGTGGGTGATGTTGCCGTAGGCGTCGATCGAACGTTGCAGCGGCCCCGGCGCGGTGATCTGCCACGACAGCGCGCGCTGGTTTTGGTCGATGCGCGGTGTCAGGCGCAATTGCTGGATGCTGTAATGCACCGGCGATGTGTACGAGTAGATCGTTTCGTGCTGGATCGTGAAGCGCATGGTGTCGTTGCTCACGGAGTCGCGGGTGGCACGAGAAAATCACGACTGATGCGAACGCCGAGATCGTTGACGCGTTCGAGGAAATTCGTCAGGTATGCGTGCAATCCGGTTTGCAAAATGTCGTCGATGCGGCCGTAGTGCAGATCGGTGCGCAGGATGCAGGTGCGGCGTTCGGTCTCGCCGGATTGGTTGTTGCGTACCTGTTCCAGATTAGCCAGCACTTCGTTCAGGCAGTGCAACAACGAGCGCGGCATGTCGGCGCGTAACATCAACAGTTCGGCGACGCGCGCCGGCATGATCACGTCGCTATAAACTTTGCGATACACCTCGAACGCCGATACCGAACGCAACACCGCTGCCCAGTGATAGAACTCCAGTTGGTGGTTATCGGCATTTCCGTTTTGCACGCCGTTGCAACCATTGGCACCTTGTTCTGCCAGCGCATGGTATTTAACGTCGAGCAGTCGCGCGGTGTTGTCGGCGCGTTCGAGAAAGTTACCGAGACGCGTGAAGTGGAACCCTTCGTCATGCAGCATCGTGCCGACGAGAACGCCGCGCGTCAGATGTGAGCGGTACTTAATCCACTCGAAGAACTTCGACGGGTTTTGCTCGAGGGTCTCGTGGTTCAGCCGATTCGGCAGGTCGAGCCAAGTCGTGTTGACCGTTTCCCAGACTTCGGTCGTCAACACGCCGCGTACGGCACGGGCGTTTTCGCGTGCCGCTTGCACGCACGAGTAAATGCTCGACGGGTTCGCCGGATCGCACACCATGAAGTCGAGCACCTGCGCCGGCGCGATCGCGCCGTAGCGCTTCTCGTACGATTGTTGCAGCTCGGAAATGCCGAGCATGCCGTGCCACAACGACTCCGCATTGGAATCGAACTGCGGCAATAGCGAGGTCTGCATCGTTACGTCGAGCATGCGCGCGGTATTCTCGGCGCGCTCGGTGTAACGCGCCATCCAGAACAAATGGTCGGCGGTGCGGCTTAGCATGATTGTCGCCTCACTGTTCCACCACCCATGTGTCTTTCGTGCCGCCGCCCTGTGACGAGTTCACCACTAGCGAGCCTTCGCGCAGCGCCACCCGCGTGAGTCCGCCGGGCACCATGCCGATGCCTTTGCCGGACAGCACGAACGGTCGCAGGTCGATGTGGCGCGGCGCGATGCCGCGCTCGACGAACGTCGGGCAGGCCGATAGCGCCAACGTCGGTTGGGCGATGTAACCGTCGGGTCGCGCACGTAGGCGCAGGCGGAAGTCGGCGATTTCCTGTTGCGTCGCCGCCGGGCCGATGAGCATGCCGTAACCGCCGGCACCGTGGACTTCTTTGACGACCAGCTCCGGCAGATGCGCCAGCACGTATTCGAGATCGTCTTGCTTGCGGCATTGCCACGTCGGCACGTTGTTCAACAGCGGCTTTTCACCGAGGTAGAAATTAATGATGTCCGGCACGTACGGATAAATCGATTTGTCGTCGGCGACGCCGGTGCCGATGGCATTCGCCAGCGTGACCCCGCCGGCGCGATACACCGACAGCAACCCCGGTACGCCGAGGCTCGAGTCGGGGCGGAACGCGAGCGGATCGAGGAAGTCGTCATCGACGCGCCGATAAATCACGTCGACCCGGCGGGCGCCGCGGGTCGTGCGCATGTAGACCGCTTCGTTGTCGACGAACAGGTCTTGGCCCTCGACCAATTCGATGCCCATTTGCTGCGCCAGGAACGCATGTTCGAAGTACGCCGAGTTGTGCATGCCCGGTGTCATCACCACGATCGTCGGCTCGGCGACGTCGCGCGGGGCGACGGCGCGTAAGTTTTCCAACAGCAAGTCGGGATAGTGCGCCACCGGCGCCACCTTGTTGCGCGCGAACAACTCGGGGAACAGCCGCATCATCATTTTGCGGTTCTCGAGCATGTACGACACACCGGACGGCACGCGCAAATTATCTTCGAGCACGTAGAACTCGCCTTCACCGGTACGTACCAGATCGATACCGGCGATGTGGGCATAGATGCCGCCGGGAACATCGATGCCCTGCATCTCCGGCCGATATTGGGTATTACAAAAAATCTGTTCGGCCGGAATCACACCGCTCTTCACGATCGCCTGCTCGTGGTAGATGTCGTGGATAAAAAGATTGAGTGCTTGGGTGCGCTGACGCAGGCCGGCTTCGAGCTGTTTCCACTCCGCCGCTGGAATGACCCGCGGAATGATGTCGAACGGAATTAGCCGCTCGGTGCCTTGATCGTCGCCGTAGACAGCGAAGGTGATGCCGACACGATGGAAGATGAGATCGGCTTCGGCACGTTTGAAAGCGATCGACTCGGCGCTTTGGCGGGCGAGCCACGCGTGGAATTCTTGGTAGTGCGCGCGGACAGCGGAATCGTCGCCGTCCAGCAGCATCTCGTTATAGATCGGCGTCGGCATGGTTCTTAGTTGTATCGTTGCTCGCGCTTATCTAAAAAAGTCACCGCGCAGCGTAGTTTGCGCAGCTCGTAGCGGATTATGTCCCAAGTCGGGCGCTACCGCCTACGGTATATCGCGTTGAATTTCTCGGATTCTACTTCGGTGCAGCTGGCGTAGTACCCGCGCTATAGTGGTGCCGGATACCGGTGAGGAATGTATCGATGGTGAATATTGTGCAGCGCCTCTTGCTGCTTGGATTGGTGCTGATGCCGTTGGCGGCACACGCCGAGCGTGATGCGATAGCATTGTATGCGGGTTACGGCGACACGCGTGCGGCAGTGGTCGAAGGGCGCGTTATCGAGCATCACGACGTTGCCGAACCGCAAATCACCGACTCGCGGTGGAGTAACCTCAAGCGCAGCGTGCGAACGTTCTTTAACGACGAACGCAAGGGCGTGACAGTGAACGTGCAAGTTTTCGAGCGCGTATTCAGTGACGTCACTGATGACGAGGGTTACTTCAAGATTGCTATCGCCGCGACTGAACCTTTGATGCCGGGTTGGCATGTAGTCGCCGGCTACGTCGAAGGCGCTACCACCGATGGCGCGCTCTTGATCGTGCCGGCCGAAAATACCGTCGGCATCATTTCCGACGTTGACGACACGATTCAAGTATCCGATGTTACCGACAAAACCAAGCTGTTCAAGAACACGGTGCTCAAGAATCCGCTGCAACGACAGCCGGTGGCCGGCGTTGCGCGGTTCTACGATTCGCTAGCAGCGCGCAATCGCCGGCCAGCGGCGGCACCGGTGTTCTATCTTTCCGCTTCGCCGCATCAGCTACAAACATCGTTGCAAATGTTCCTGCAGCACAATGCCTTCCCGCGTGGCGTGTTACTGACGAAGCGAGTGACGAACGACTCGACCACGGAACCGCTGACCGACCAGGTGGCGTATAAAACGACGAAGATCGAGGAGATCTTTGCGCGCTTGCCGCATGTGCGATTTGTGCTGATCGGCGACGACGGTGAGCGCGATCCGGAAATTTATAATGCGATTCGTAAACGTCATCCGCAGCGGGTCGAGGCGGTATGGATTCGACGGGTACATCCGGATCCCGAGCGTGTGGTGTTCCCCGAACAGAAGGATCTGGCGCAGGCGTTACTCAAATAGAAAAGCCGCCCGCGGGCGGCTTTTTATGGGGTAGGGTGGGCAGTGTTTTTCTGCCCACCCCACATTTATTAACGCGCCGAGTGACCGGTGAGTTTGATCTCGACTTTCTCGTCGAGTGTCGCGTAGTACTCCTGCAATACCTCGAGCACTTCCGCGCGCGAGAACTCGACCGGCACCGGTGTGCCTTCGGACAACATTTTGCGCAGTTTAGTGCCGGACAACAGCAGCCGATCCTTTTCGTCATGCGGGCAGGTGCGGCTGCTGGCCATACCGCCGCACTGGAAGCACCAGAAGGTCCAATCGATCTTGAGCGGCTTGGTCTCGAGCGCGTCCTTCGGGATCTCGTCGAAGATGTGCTGCGCGTCAAACGGGCCGTAATAGCTGCCAACACCGGCATGATCGCGACCGACGATCAAATGCGAGCAGCCGTAGTTTTGGCGGAATACGGCGTGTAGCAATGCTTCACGCGGACCGGCGTAGCGCATGTCGAGCGGATAACCGGCTTGCACTACGGTGTTCTTCACAAAATATTTGTCGATCAGCACCGCGATCGACTTGGAGCGCACATCGGCCGGGATATCGCCGGGTTTGAGCTTACCCAGCAGCGAATGCACCAGCACGCCGTCAGTGATTTCGATGGCGATCTTCGCTAAGTATTCGTGCGAACGATGCATCGGGTTGCGCGTCTGGAACGCGGCGATCGTGCTCCAGCCTTTTTGCTTGAACAGCTCGCGCGTTTGCGCCGGCGTTAAGAATTGATCGCGGTATTTTTCCGGGAAACCGCCTTGCGACAGCACCTTTACCGGACCGGCGAGGTTTACCTCACCTTGTTCCAGCACCATTTTCACGCCCGGATGCTCGGCGTCGGTGGTCTTGTAGACCATCATGCACTCGTGCGCTTTGTCGATCGTGTACTTCTCGGTGACCTTCATGGTCGCGAGAATCTCGTTCGATTCGCCGTCGACTAGCGCGACTTCGACGCCGGTCTTGATCGTGTCGGCGGTGGCGTTATCGGTCGAGAGCGTGATCGGGATCGGCCAGAACAGGCCGCTCATGGTTTTCATGCCGTCACACACGCCTTCCCAGTCGGCGCGGGTCATGAAGCCGTCGAGCGGGGTGAAGCCGCCGATACCGAGCATGATGAGATCGCCGGCCTCGCGCGAGCTGATGCGGATTTGCTTTAGCGATTTGGCGTGCGCCAGTTCCTGCGTGCGCGCGGCGCCTTCGAGCAGCAACGGTTTCAGTTCGCCGCCGCCGTGGGGATTAACCAGCTTTGCCATGGTGTGTTTACCTTATGCTTGCTTGGGTGCCTGCGGCCGATCGGCCGTCAGGAGAGATTGTCAGCGGGAGATACTAAACCACGGAGGCCGGCGCGCAGCCGTGCCTTCCATAATTTTTCGACATAACGATATGACGGTCGCTAGGAAGCGTTGGTATCGGATTACGGCGCTTTGGCAGGTTCTTGCAACAGCACCGGTTTGGTCTTGAGCTCACGGAAGCGTTTAAGCTCGGCGTCGGTACGCTGGCGTACCACTTCCTCTTCCTTACGATGCTGCGCAATCAGTACCTCGTGATTGTTTATCTGCTGGCGCGTCCGATTCATCGTCTGCGTGGTGTGTTCCGACACGGAGTTGGCCTTTTTCTCATTGGCTGCCTGCGTTTCTAACCGTATCATGGTAGCGCGCAGCGAGTTCAGCGTTTCCTCGCTAGTGCGGATAGCGGTTTCCAGCTGTTCAATTCGCCGGTCGCGGACATAAATAATGTCTTCCTCATGCGAGTAGGTGGCCAACAGTAACTCGTCCTTTTTTACCTGGTCGGCGGCTTGTTGTTGCTCGGCGTGCTGTTCTTCGACTTTTTTTAACTCATCGAGCGTCGGCGGCGCGGCAATTTCTTTCGTCTTCAAGCCTTTATCGTTCAGGATCGTGACTTTGGACTTAGCACACGATTCAGCGGCGGTATCGCCGTAGTACCATTTGCCGGTTTCGTCCTGGCATTTTTTAATTTTGCCACCGCTGCTGGTGCTTTCGCCGAGAGCGGCGACAGCCGACAACGCGGCAATGCCGGCAGCGAGATAGACGAGGGATCGTTTCATGTAAGTAGCGATAGCTATTAGGTTTGTTAGTCAAAAGATAGGCAGCGGCGCCGTTCTGTCAAACCATCACCGATGGCGGCGATGGTTAGTGCATAATTCGCGCCGATCCTTAACTTTAGCTCATCGTGACGCGTGCAGCTTGCCGACCAACTCCTGCTATTAACGATTTCGTTGACGGCCAACGTCTTTTCGGCGTTTTCCGGCGGTGGCGCCGGCCTAATTCAGTTCCCGATGCTGATTTTTCTCGGGCTGCCGTTCGCGGTGGCGCTGGCAACGCACAAAGTGGCCAGCGTCGCTCTCGGCGTCGGCGCGACGCTGCGGCATTTACGCGAGAAATCGCTCGAACGCCGGCTGACGCTCTACATTCTCGCCGCCGGCCTGCCCGGTGTCGCTATCGGCGCCGCTTTCATCCTGGATGTACCGGAGACCGGCGCGCGCATTGCCCTTGGCGTACTCACGATCGGTCTCGGTCTTTATTCCTTTTTCAACAAACGTCTCGGCCTCGAACACCTACCGGCCAACCGCGAGGGCCGGCGTTATTGGTTCGGCGGTTTCGTGCTGTTCGTCATCGGTATTTTGAACGGTTCGCTAACTTCCGGTACCGGACTGTTCTGCACCATCTGGTTGATCCGCTGGTTCGGTCTCGACTACCGGCGGGCGGTAGCGCACACATTGGTGCTGGTCGGTCTATTCTGGAATGGCGCCGGCGCGGTAACGCTCGGGCTACTCGGTGAGATCAAGTGGAGCTGGCTGCCGGCACTGCTCGCCGGCTCGTTACTTGGCGGTTATCTCGGCGCGCATTGGGCGATCGTCAAAGGTAACCAGTGGATCAAGCGTGCCTACGAGTGTCTGACGGTGCTCGTTGGTCTGAAGCTGCTGTGGATCTGATGCGGGTTGCGCGAATCCGAACCTGGGGCTTAAGGTACGCGCACTAGTTTAGGAGGCACGATGCAATTTTTCCGTCGTCGACAACGGCGCACGCTCGATCACATTGAATTCGCGACCGTGATCGGCGAGGGCGCCGTTTACCGCGGCAATTTTTCCGGTGGTGACAACTACTTGGTGCATGGTCAGGTAAATGGCATATGCGAGACCGACGGCCATTTGGTGTTAAGTGCGAGTAGTCATTGGCATGGCAGCATCAACGCCAAGCACGTCGTTATCGCCGGCGAGGTAATCGGCGACGTCAATGCCAGCGAGAAATTGGAGCTCAAAGCGAGCGCACGAATTCGCGGCAATATCATGGCACCGGTGATCGCCATGGCCGAAGGCGCAGTGTACGACGGTGAAATTCATATGCGGCCGTTGCCGCAGCTCGTGCGTTTCAACGAGCGGCGGTCGTCGTAGTTCCGTATTGCTGTTGATAGGCTGTCACCGCCGCCAGGTGGTCGTCGACGCCCGATTTTCCTTTTAGATACGCCAACAGCGTCGTCAGATCGGCAATGTGGATGACCCGCAGGCCGAAGTTCTGTTCCACTTCCTGTACCGCCGATAGCGTCCCTTGACCGCGTTCCTGTCGATCGAGTGCAATCGCCACCGCGACCGGCGTCGCACCGGCGCGTTTGATGATGTCGATCGATTCGCGCACCGATGTACCGGCCGAGATGACATCGTCGACGATCAACACGCGTCCGCCGAGTGCGCTGCCGACGATGTTGCCGCCCTCGCCGTGATCCTTGGCCTCTTTGCGATTGAACGCGTACGGCAGGTCGCGTTGAAATTCTTGCGCCAGCGCGGTCGCGGTCGCCGCTACCAATGGGATACCTTTGTAGGCCGGCCCGTACAGCAGGTCGATAGCGATGCCGCTGTCGGTGATCGCGGCGGCGTAAAACCGGCTGAGTGCCGCCAGCCGCGCACCGGTGTTGAACAACCCGCTGTTAAAGAAGTACGGGCTGATGCGACCGGACTTCAGGGTAAACGTACCGAAGCGCAGCGCCTGGCAGGCGAGGGCGATATCGAGAAATTCGCGTTGATAGGATTTCATGCGCCGCATTCTACCGGCTATCATGCGCCGGCACATCGAGGACTCCCATGCGCGTCATTACCGTCAATTTAAATGGCATCCGCTCCGCTGCCAGCAAAGGCTTTTTCGATTGGATGCGTCGCCAAGAGGCGGACGTCGTCTGCTTGCAGGAAGTGCGCGCGCAGGAGGCGGATTGCACCAAGCAGATGCTCGGGCCGAAGAATTACTACGGCTATTTTCACTGCGCCGAGAAGAAGGGTTATGCCGGCGTCGCGATCTATACCAAGAAGCAGCCGGACAACGTGAAGCTCGGCATCGGCGTGCCGGACTTCGACGTCGAGGGCCGTTACTTACAGGTCGACTTCGGCAAGTTGAGCGTGATCTCGCTGTATCTGCCGTCCGGCTCCAGCGGCCCGGCGCGGCAGGCGATGAAGTTTCATTTCATGGACGAGTTTTATCCGTTCATGAAAAAGCTCGCGGGCAGCGGTCGTGAGTACATCATTTGCGGCGATTGGAACATTGCCCACAAAGAGATCGACTTGAAGAATTGGCGCTCGAATCAGAAGAACTCCGGGTTCCTGCCGGAGGAGCGGGCGTGGTTGACGAAAGTGTTCGATGAGTTGAGCTATGTCGATGTGTTTCGCCGCTTGAATGACAAACCCGAGCAGTACACCTGGTGGTCGAATCGCGGTCAGGCGTGGGCGAAGAACGTCGGTTGGCGCATCGACTATCAGATCGCGACGCCGGGGATTGCGGCGAAGGCGACCGATGAGTCGATCTACAAGCGTCGGCGCTTTTCGGATCATGCACCGTTGATTGTGGATTACGATTACGAGGTGTAGGAGTTGAATCGCCCCGTTGGGGCGATTCCTCCCCTACAGCAACTTCCTCAACTCCCCCCAAACATTCTCCAACACCCGCGGCTGTGCTTCCGCGCTCGGATGAATTCCATCCTGCTGCATCAACGCCCGATCGCCGCCAACCCCATCGAGAATAAACGGCAACAGCGCCACGCGCTGCTCGGCCGCCACTTCTTTATAAACCTGCTGAAACCTTTCGGTATAGCGACTGCCATAGTTGGGCGGCAGGCGAATGCCGAGCAGCAAAACCTTGGCGCCGGCCGACTTCGCTTTTGCGGCCAAGGTGCGGATGTTATGTTTCATTTGCTCCAGCGGCAGTCCGCGCAGGCCGTCGTTGCCGCCGAGCTCGATGACGACGATCGCCGGATGATGTTTCTTCAACAATGGCGGCAAGCGCGCCAGGCCGTTGGCGGTGGTATCGCCACTGATGCTGGCATTGACGATTTGGTAATCGAGCTTCTGTTGCGCGAGCCGTTGTTCAAGTAGCGCGACCCAGCCGGCGCGTACATCCATCTGGTAAGCGGCGCTCAGGCTATCGCCGAGCACGAGAATCGTTCGCGCAAACGCCGTGGCCGGCAGCGCGCTGAACCCGAGCAGCACTATGACGACTAAGAATCTACGCATGCCATCTGCCACCGAAACCATCATCGCCACCACCCGCCTCAGTAAACGCGTTGTCACCGCCGAAGGACCGCTCGACATCTTGTCGGGCGTGAATCTCGATATCAAGGCCGGCGAAAGCGTCGCCGTCGTCGGTGTCTCCGGCTCGGGCAAATCGACGCTGCTCGGATTGCTCGCCGGTCTCGATACGCCCACGGAAGGTGAGGTGATGTTGGCCGGTGCGTCGTTGACCCAGCTCGACGAAGACGGGCGCGCCAAGGTGCGCGCCGGTGCCGTCGGTTTCGTGTTTCAAAGTTTTCAATTATTACCGGAGCTGACCGCGCTCGAAAACGTAATGTTACCGCTCGAGCTGGCCGGGCACGCCGATGCCGAGCCGCAAGCGCGCGAGCTGTTAACGCGCGTCGGTTTGGCGGCGCGGCTCACGCACTATCCACGGGCGTTATCCGGCGGTGAGCAGCAGCGCGTCGCCATCGCTCGCGCTTTCGCGTCGCGGCCGACGGTGTTGTTCGCCGATGAGCCGACCGGCAACCTCGACAGCGTGACCGGTGCGCGTGTGATCGAGTTGTTGTTTGCATTGAACCACGAGCGCAATACCACGCTGGTATTGGTGACGCACGACGACGGTATCGCTTCGCGTTGCGATCGGCGCATTCAACTCGATGCCGGTCGTATCGTCGAGCCGGGCTGACATGCGTTTCGCGCGTAATCTCAAGCTGTCACTGCGGTTGTTAGCGCGCGACTGGCGTGCCGGTGAGCTGCGGTTGTTCGCGATTGCACTGGCGATCGCCGTCGGCGCCGTCACTGCTGTCGGTTTCTTCAACGATCGCGTCGAGCGTGGTATGACGCGGCGCTCGGCCGAGTTGCTCGGTGCCGATCTTGTGGTGCAGGGACCGGAGCCAATCGCGCGCACATGGATCGAGCGAGCCCGAACGAACGGGTTAGCTGTAACCGAAACGGTCGACTTCTCCAGTGTTGTCGTGCGCGGTGAACGCTTGCAGCTGACCGGCGTGCGCGCCGCCGGCGCCGGTTATCCAGTTCGGGGTGTAGTGCGCACTGCGTCAGCGTTGTATGCATCGGATACGGCTGCTGCCGATACGCCGGCGGTAGGTACGGTATGGGTCGAAGCACGACTCCTGCCTGCGCTGGCAATGGCAGTCGGCGATCGTGTCGACATTGGTTCGGCGACCTTCACCGTCACGCGCCTGCTCACCGATGAGCCGGGACGCGGCGGTAACTTTCTGGCGTTCGCACCGCGGGCGCTGATCAACATCGCTGACGTGCCGCGCACCGGTGTCATTCAGCCGGGCAGTCGCGTGACCTACGCGATCGGATTGGCCGGTGGCGAAATCGCCGTCGATACGTATCGCCGATGGCTGACGCCGCAACTCGATCCGAGCCAGCGCGTGCGTGACCCGCTCGATAGCGGCGCCGCCATCGGCCGCGCCATCGAGCGCGTCGAGCGTTACATCGGCCTCACCAGTTTGCTAGCGGTGTTGCTCGCCGGTGTCGCTATCGCCATGGCAGCGCGGCGTTACAGCGCACGGCACTACGACATGAGCGCGATGTTGCGTTGTCTCGGCAGTAGCCAGCGCGACATCGCCCAGATTTATTTGCCGCAGTTGCTGGTGCTCGGCGTCGGTGCGAGCTTGGTCGGTTGTGCGTTCGGCTTCGTCGCGCAAGAAGCGATTTATTTCGTTGTCAAAGATTTGTTCCCGGTGAAGTTGCCTGGTGCCGGTTTGGCGCCGCTGTTGCTCGGTTTATCGACGGGCCTCATTACGCTTGCCGGCTTTGCGGTCGCACCGGTGCTGCGGTTGAAGCGTGTACCGCCGCTGCGGGTGTTGCGGCGTGAGTTGATACCGCTGCCGGCGAGTGCTTGGGCAGTGTACGGTTCCGCCGCGGTCGCTATCGTTGGCTTGATGTGGCGTTACACCGGCGATTGGACGTTGACGCTGGGTGTGCTCGGCGGCGCCTCGGCGGCGGTAATCGTGCTCGGTGCGCTGGCGTGGGCATTACTGCGCTTTGGTCGGCGCTGGCATCGACATGTCGGTGTCGCCTGGCGTTTCGGCCTCAACAATCTTTGGCGGCGTACGCGCGCCAGCGTCGGCCAGATTTTGGCGTTCGGTTTGACGCTGATGGCGATGGCGCTGATCGCGTTAGTGCGCACCGATTTGTTGTCGACCTGGCAAGCGCAATTACCGGCGCAAACGCCGAACCACTTCGCGTTCAACATCTTGCCCGACGACGTGACCGGCGTGGAAAAGTTTTTGGCGACACACCAGATTCGCACGCAGGCGTTGTATCCGGTAGTGCGTGGTCGCCTGACCTCGATCAACGGTAATATCGTGCAGCAGGCGGTTAGCAAAGACGAGAGCACCGATAACGCGTTGCAACGCGATCTTAATTTAACGTGGGCGGCGACGGTGCCGCCGGATAATCGCCTCATCAGCGGCGCGTGGTGGCACGGCAACGTTGCCGGCGTGTCGGTCGAAGCGAAGTTGGCGGAGCGGCTCGGTATTAAGCTCGGCGATACGCTCAGCTTTGTCATCGGCGGCTCCGCGCTCGCTGCCCGCGTGACCAGCTTGCGCACGGTCGAATGGGATTCGTTCCATCCCAATTTCTTTATGATTTTCGCTCCCGGTGTGCTCAATGATTTTCCGGCGACTTATATGACGAGTTTCTATTTGCCGGAAAAGCAGAAGCCGGCCTTGGCCGCGCTCGTGCGATCGTTCCCGGCGGTGACGGTATTGGAGCTCGATCAGTTTCTGAATCAGGTGCGCAGTATCGTTCGGCAAGCATCGCTGGCGATTGAGCTGGTGTTGCTGTTCGTGCTCGCTGCCGGCTTTGCCGTGCTATACGCGACGCTCGCCACCAGCCTCGACGAGCGTTTGTACGAAGGTGCGTTGCTGCGCACGCTTGGCGCCAGCCGCCGGCAATTGCGTCTCGGCCACATTGCTGAGTTCACCGCGCTCGGCGTGCTCGCCGGCTTGCTGGCGGCAATCGGTACCGAGATCAGCGCTTACTTTTTATATGCACGCGCGTTCGGACTCGAGTACAGCGTGAAGTGGCCGGTGTGGATCGCGGCGCCGTTGCTTGGCGGCGCGCTCATCGGCGTCGCCGGTTATGTCGGCACGCGTCGCGTCGTCGAGCGTAGTCCACTAACGGTGTTGCGCGAGCTCTGATATGACGATGAATTTTCTTCCGGTTCGTGAAGCCTTGCTGCAGGCGGATGGTGCCAGCAAGTGCGCCGCGATGCAGGCGTTGAAGCGCGCGTGGGATGCCGGCGAGCTCGATCAAGACGGTGACAGTGCGATCGATGTCGTCGATCAACCCGGTCGGCCGGAACGGCCGTTGCTAGTATCGCCGCGCGACGTCGAGCGTCGACAGGTGTCGACCCTCGAAGGTCGGGCAGCGCTGATTCATTCGATCGCCCATATCGAATTCAACGCCATCAATCTCGCGCTCGATGCGATCTATCGCTTCCGTGGCCTGCCACGCGCTTATTATGGCGATTGGCTACAAGTGGCGGCGGAGGAGGCGTATCACTTCACGTTGTTGCGCGATCATCTACGTTCGCTCGGTTTCGACTACGGCGACTTCAGTGCGCACAATGGTTTGTGGCAAATGGCGTTGCAGACGGCGCACGATCCACTGGTACGTATGGCGCTGGTGCCGCGTGTCCTCGAAGCACGCGGGTTAGATGTATCGCCGACACTGATCAACAAGTTCAAATCGTGCGGTGATCGGCGCGCGGTCGAGATTTTGGAAATCATCCAGCGCGACGAGATCGGTCACGTGCGTATCGGCAATCGCTGGTACCACTATTTATGCGAGCAGCGCGCGCTCGACCCGCTCGAAACGTTTCGACGTTTGCTGGTGGAGTACAACGCGCCGCGACTGCGGCCGCCGTTCGCCGAGGCGGCGCGGCGGCAGGCGGGGTTTAGCGACGACGAGATGGCGTTGTTGGAAATGTTGGCGACTAAAACTTAAACGTTTTTCGCGGGTCGTTGTGAGCGTGCCGCGGCGGTGGCCGCCGCGGCTAGGGCGATGGTGAGGCTAAAGAGCAGTGCTCCGAACAGCGTCAACCAGTCGGTGACGGTGCTCGGTGTGGTCATGGCTTGCAGCGGCGGCAGCAGATTGAAACCACCGACGAGTTGACGTTGCTTCACCGCTTGTAGTGCCGCCACCGAGACGATCGCGACCGCGAAGCCGATGATGCCGCTGACGAGTCCCCGTTTTAGCAGGTCGGCGCGGGTGTACTGCCGTGGCACGATATCGGCCAATCCCTCGAGTCTCGGTTCGCGCACGCCAAACGGCGAAAACCGATGCAGCATGATCAAGCCGGGTACGCCGACAGCGATCGTGAACAAAAAGAAATCGAACCAGCCCATGGCATCGACCATCACGCCGGTGACCGGCCCGGCAAAAATGCGCGGTAGTGCGAACAGGCTCGAGAACAGCGCGTACTGCGTTGCCGAGAATTGCTTCATGGTCATGCGTAGCAGCAGCACGCCGAAAGCGCCGGTGCCCATGCCGCTGGTGAGACTCTCGAAACCCATGGCGGCATACATGAGCGGTCGGTCGACACCGACCATCGCGATCAACACGTAGCCCAGGTTCGACAATAACTGCAGCACGCCGAACGCCCATAGGGCGTGACCGAGACCCATCGCCGTCGTCAGCATGCCGCCGAGAAAAGTACCGAACAGCGTTGCGACCAGACCGATGGAGGCGGTGGCGATGCCGACGTCGACGTGATCGAAACCCACCTGCACTAAGAACGGCCGTAGCAGTGCGCCGGCGAGATTATCGGCGAGCTTGTACAGGACTACGAACGCGAGCAGTTCGAGCGCGCGCGCTTTGGCGAGGAAACCGACGAAGGGTTCCCACACGGCGGCACGTAACGAGGTTGGCGGCGGTAGCTGATCGACGGCGGGACGCGGTGCGAGTAGGGTCACCAGCAGCATCGGCACGTACAGCAGGGCCAGCAGCGTAAATACCATGGGCCACGACCACATGCCGGCAAGCGTAATGGCGACACCGCCGGCGACGTACATCGCCGTGCGATAGAGCGCCGTCCGCAAGCCGACGGCGACGCTTTGTTCGTGCGGTTCCAGTACCTCGACGGTGTAGGCGTCGACGGCGATGTCTTGTGTTGCCGATGCCAGCGCGATGCTGATTGTCAGCGTGCCGATGATCCAGATGGCATCGGGATGGGTAGCGACATTGCCGAGGGCGAACGTAAGTGCGAGCAATAAAATTTGTGCGATCAGTGCCCAGCCGACCTTGCGACCCACACGCGGGATCGGCAGTGCGTAACGATCCATTAGCGGCGACCACAAGAACTTGAAGCTCCATGGCGCTTGCGCCAGCGTGAACAGGCCGATGATCTTGATATCGACGCCCTGGTCAGCGAGCCAAGTCGGGATTGCGATCCAAACGAGCCCAAGCGGTAGTCCGGAGGAAAACGACAGCAGGCTGACGGCGGCGGTGCGCCAGCTCTTCAGTGCCAGCCAGACAGCACGCCAGGCCGGCATCTTAGTAGTCATCAGCGGAAGTTCCTTTTACGAAAGTGCGGCCGGCGAAGTATAGCGTGATCATGTCGTTTTCAGAGGTCGCGAATGAGGAACGTGTCGATTGCGCCGCCTAGTGCAATACCGCTTCGGTCTTGCCACTTTCGCTTCGTGGTAGATTAAGTCGTCGACCACTTAAGATTGCGGAGTTTGCGTTGCAGCGAAAATCTATGGCGGTGGCGGTTCTCGTTCTGTTGGCTTGGGTTGCTACGGTTTCAGCCGCGCCCATCGGCGGCCCGGCGGGGACGCAGGCGTATCGCGTCGATGAGCCGGCATTGGAAGGTTTCGGTTATGTCTATGAGGCCGGAAAGGAACATGCACTCACGATAGTGCTGGTGCACGGCATCGGTCCGGGGGCGGAAGATTATGCCGAAACCATTACTTGGCTGGCGCGTTCGTATCATGTGGTCGCCGTCGATCTACCGGGCTTCGGTCGTTCGAGCAAGGCGAATGTCGCTTACTCGCCGACTAACTATGTCATTTTCTTAAAGCGCGTCGCCGAGCGTTTCGCGCATCGGCCGTTTGTGCTGGTCGGTCACTCCATGGGGGCGGTGGTGTCGTTGCGTTATGCCGCGACCTATCCGGATGACGTCGCCAAGCTCGTCGTCATCGATGCGCCCGGCATTTTGCATCGTTATGCCTATGCCACCCATCATTTGGCGCAAATCGGTCTCGAAGGAACGACGGACGAGGTCGATCCGGCGTCGGGTTTTGCTAAGGTTATTCGCAAAATTCTCGGCAGCTTGGAGCAAAGCTCGTTCGACCCGGAGGTCGTGCTGGCGAGCCCGAAATTGCGCGAGACGATGTTCAGCGGCGATCCCAGCGCCATCGCCGGCCTCGCGGTCGCGATCGAAGATTTTAGTAAGCAATTACGCAAGCTGTCGACCGATACGCTGGTCATCTGGGGTAAGGACGATTTGGTCACGCCGGTACGTACCGGCAAATTGCTGGAGCATGTGATGCCGCATGCGCGCCTAGTGGTGTTCGATACCGCCGCGCATGTGCCGATGCGCGAAGCGCCGGAGCGGTTCCGCTCGACGCTGGCATCGTTCCTCGACGATACGCCGGTGCCGCTGAGCGCGTCGGCGCCGCTAAAAAAATACGGCAACGTCAGCTGTACGCGTCGGCGCGATGTGGTGTACGAAGGTGACTACGAGTCGCTTAATCTCAATGGTTGCCAGCAAGTCATCATCCGCAATGCCCGCGTGCACCAGCTCAAGGCGGTGCACTCGCGCGTCACCATCGAACAGAGCTATATCGGCGGCGGCGATGTCGGTTTACTGGTACACAGCGCGGTGGTGGTCATGACCGGCGGCCGCATCGAAGGCGATACCGCGATCACCGCAATCGGCAGTCGTTTGGATCTTGCCGGCGTCGATATCGACGGCAAGGACGCGGCGATAAAGGCGCCGCAATCCTCGTCGGTCGTTTTCTCGATCTGTCGTATGCAAAGTCCGCACACCAAAGGCGAAGTGCACGGCTATTATGCGTTGGCGCCGGACAACCCGATGTAGTGCGGACGGCGTTAGGAGTGGAGCGAAGTGTTCGGCGGCCCGATCTTGCGCAGCATGTTGTCGATGATGAGTAACTGGTTTTCGAGGTTCTGCTTGTTCGCTTCGAGATCGGCGATACGGCCGCTCAAGTTGCCCAAGTTCTGGTGAATGCGTTTTAGGTTTTCCAGCCGGTGGTCCATCATCATCTTCTGCTCGCGTACCTGCGCCAGGATCGGCGCCATGATCGCCTTGCTCCAGTGGCGCGCGGCGGTGTTGCAGTCGGCGCAGATGACGCGCGCGCGGCTGCCTAAAGTGATGAAGAATTTTTTGATAACGAAGTGCTGCTCGGTCATGAGCGTGACCGGACTCTTGCGGAATGCTTCCGCCTCTTCGCGCAAGCGCTGCATGCGCGCCTTGCAAATTGCTAGCGAAAGCGCTGTCGGCTGGAGGCGGGCCAGACCGCGGTCACCGAGGAATTTATGATGAATCGACTGCACTTGTGTCAGGATTTGCTGTGCCTGCCGGTCGGCTTTTTCCATGGTTTCGATGGCGCCGTCGAACAACAATTTCATACCCACTTGTAGTCCCGGTGTCGTCCACGATTCCTGCATGGCGTTGCGGGTGCGGATAAGCAGCGCATCGAAGCTTTCGACGCTCAAATAGTCGAGCAGTATTTTGCTGGCTTCCGACAGCGCCGCGCGGGTGTGCTGAAAATTATTCAGCGTCTGATCGTATGCCTGCTTTTCGCCGCGCATATGGCTGATCATTTGCTGGATCGCCGCCTGGCTTTTACCCGAAACGCTCTGCAACTCGGCCAGTTGCGTTTTCACCGAGGCCAAGCGTGCCTCGATCATGGCGCGGGTGTGGTCGACAATGCTGCCGATTTCGCGGGCGATTTTGTCGCGCATTAGCGCCTGCTTGGCGGCGATGATGTCGGTCGACAGTTTGGTCTCGAGCGCGATGAGGCCGCTGCGCTCGATCAACGCACGATCGGCCTTGATTTTGCCGACTAGACCTTTCTGCGCTGACACCGGGAAAATCGATCGCGGATTGACGCCGAGAGTCTTCGAGGTCTCGTCGATTTGGCGTGTAAGAGTCGTGGCAATGGTGTCGGCGGTGCGCAGCTCATCCCACAGCGCATCGACTTTATTCAACACGACCAGCTGTGCATCGCTCGGCCCGCGCCGGGCGATGCACACGTGATTGACCCAGACATCGAGATCCGATTTGGTGACGCCGGTATCGGCCGCCAGCACGAACAGCACCGCGTGTGCCGACGGCAGCATGCTCATAGTGAGTTCGGGTTCGGTGCCGAGCGAGTTGAGGCCCGGCGTATCGAGCACGACCAGGCCCTGTTTCAACAGCGGGTGCGGGAAATTGATAATGGCGTGGCGCCACAGCGGGATCTGTATCTTGCCATCGCTCGGCGGCATGACCCCGGGTGCCAAGCGATTATAAAGACCGAGTTCCTCGGCTTCGCGCACGCTCACCATTTTGGTTTGTACGATCTGCTGCAGCGCCTCGGCCATTGCCTTTGGATGTTGCAAATCGAGCGACATCATCGACCACGATGCCGCCATATGCTTGTATTCAGCGATAGTGAGCGATGACTTACGGGTTTCGATCGGCAATAGCTTCACGCACGGTGGTTCCCGCTCTTCGTACAGCAGCTCGGTTGGGCACATAGTCGTGCGGCCGGCGTCGGACGGTAGCAGGCGTTGCTTATAGTCGGCGAAGAAGATGGCGTTGATGAGCTCGGTCTTGCCGCGGGAGAACTCGGCGACCAAGGCCACCGTGAGCTTGTCGTACTTGAGGGCGTCGATTAATTCGTAGACGCGGAGGTCGTCTTCGCCGTGGCCCAGACCTTGGGTTTCGACCCAGCTCTGGTAATCGCTAATGATTACCGCTAGCTCGTCGCGCCAATTCTTATAGTCACTGAGTCGTCGGCCAAAGGCATTAATCGTCGCCGTCGGGGGACGGACTAGCGGTTGAGGAATGCCGATGATTGGTAAGGCCATCGGGACGGCAGTTTACCTATGGAACTTCAGAAAAAGCTAGAGCTTTGTGTGGGAAATAATCGGCGGGGTTAATGGATGACGCTGGCTAGGCGCGGATCGAGTGTAAAGCTCAGATCCATGATCGGTTGCACGATCAACATTAAGGTCAGAATCAGTAGGACGCTGACGACCAGGGGCGATAAGTCGATGCCTTGCGGCGACGGGATCATTCGCCGCGCCGGGAACAGCAGCGGCTCCGTGAGCCCGGCTAACAGGTCACCGAGCGGATGGCGTTCGCCGTATGGATTGATCCACGACATAACGGCGCGCGCGAAGATGGCCACTAGATAGACATACACCGTCAGCCGAATCAGCCGTGCCACCGTTAGGACGATGACGGCGGTGATCGCCGGTGTGAAGCCGTACAACCAACTCGTTAGATAAATTTCCAACACCATCAGCGCAACCAGCAGGACCACTGCTGCCCAGTCGATGCCAAGCATTCCAGGGATCAGGCGGCGCAGTGGCTTCAGTAGTGGGTTGGTCAGGGCGACGATGAACTGCGAGATCGGGTTATAAAAGCTGGCGCGCGCCAGCTGAAACAAGAAGCGCAGCAGCACCAGCAGGGTATAGAACCCAAAGACGACTTGAATCAGAAACAGCGCCGCTTGGCTGAAATAGGGCATTACAGCTCCTTGCCAAACAGGTCGGCGAGTTCGCGGGCGCGGTGGGCGGCGGCGCGGATCGCTTCTTGGAACAGCCGTTCCAAGCCACCTTCGCGCAATACGGTCAGGGCCCGTTCGGTGGTACCGCCGGGAGAGGTGACGCGTGCGCGCAGCGTCGCTGGCGGCTCGGCGTCTTCGAGTGCGATCTTGGCGGCGCCGAATGCGGTTTCTAAGGTTAATAGCCGCGCCGTTGCCGGGTCGAGACCTTCGTCGATGGCGGCACGTTCCAAAGCTTCCATCACTAAGAAGAAATACGCCGGGCCACTGCCAGATAGGGCAGTGACGACATCCAACGATTCCTCGTCGTTGAGCCAGGAGGTAACGCCGACAGCGCGCAAAATCGACTCGGCTTGGGCCCGCATCGACGCATCGACCCGGTCGTTGGCATAGAGCCCGGTAGCACCGGAGCCGACCAGTGCCGGCGTATTCGGCATGGCACGCACGATCGGCAGTCCGCCGCCGAGCCAGCGTTGAATGTCATCGGCACGCACACCGGCGGCAATCGAGATCACTAGCGGCCGCTGTTTTTGTGCAACATCGGCGATCTCGCGGGCTACAGCTTGTAATACTTGCGGTTTGACGGCGATCACCAAGATTTGCGCACGGCCGGCGATGTCGGCATTCGTAGCGTAGGTTTTAACGCGAAACAGTGTCGCGACCGTGGCGCGTTGCTCGGCATTGGGGTCGGAAAGAATGACGCGTTGGCTAGGCCAACCGTTAGCAATCAAGCCGCCGGCCAAGCTGCGCGCCATGTTGCCGGCACCGAGGAAGCCGACCAGCGGCCGTTGTTGGCGAACGGGGCGGCGGGCGACGTTGCGGGCGGTCGATTGTTTTGATCGCGCGGTGGGCTGCCGGCGCTTGGTTTTTTTCTTTGCGGCCATGGCGGGCAGTTTAAAACCCTAAGTGCGCACGGCGCAACGCGCGTTGCATCGCTGCACGGCTTAGACTAAAAATTAGACAAGAAGCGAAACTCCTTCTAATTGCACGCTTTCCTAGAACGAAAACGCCGGGAGCCCCATGGATATCGCCGAACTACTGGCGTTTGCTTACAAACAGAACGCCTCCGACCTGCACTTATCCGCGGGTTTGCCGCCGATGATTCGCGTCGATGGCGACATTAAACGCATCAATGTCGACCCGTTGGACGATCGCACCGTCCACAACATGGTCTACGACATTATGTCGGATAAACAGCAAAAAGATTACGAGGAGTTCCTCGAGTGCGACTTTTCTTTCGACCTGCCGAACATATCGCGCTTTCGCGTTAATGCTTATAACCAGGAACGCGGGCCAGCGGCTGTATTCCGAACTATTCCATCGAAGGTGTTGACGCTCGAACAGCTGAACGCACCGGAGATCTTCAAGAAAATTTCCGACCAGCCGCGGGGTCTGGTGTTGGTGACCGGGCCCACTGGCTCCGGTAAATCGACCACGTTGGCGGCGATGATCAATTACGTTAATGAAAGCCGTCATGAACATATTCTGACGATCGAAGATCCGATCGAGTTCGTGCACACCAGCAAGAACTGTTTGGTGAACCAGCGTGAAGTCGGGCGCGACACCTTGAGCTTCAACAATGCGCTGCGCGCGTCCTTGCGTGAAGACCCAGACATCATCCTGGTCGGCGAAATGCGCGATCTTGAGACCATTCGCCTGGCGCTGACTGGCGCCGAGACCGGTCACTTGGTGTTTGGCACCCTGCATACGTCGTCGGCCGCCAAGACCATCGACCGTATCATCGATGTGTTCCCGGCAGCGGAGAAAGACATGGTGCGGGCGATGTTGTCGGAATCGCTGCGCGCGGTGATCTCGCAGTCGTTGTTGAAGAAGGTCGGCGGCGGACGCTGCGCGGTGCACGAGATCATGATCGGCACGCCGGCGATTCGAAACTTAATTCGCGAAGGCAAGGTGGCGCAGATGTATTCCGCCATTCAGACCGGTCAGAACATGGGCATGCAGACGCTCGATCAATGTTTAATGGATTTAGTGAAGGCGCGGCAGATCCATATCGACGAGGCGCGCTCTTCTGCGGTCAACAAGGAAATGTTTCAGCCGGTGCCAAGCGGCGGGGCGCCTAAAGCGGGGGCGAAATAACGATGAACTTCACTGACCTGCTGAAGTTGATGAAGCACAAGAAGGCATCCGACTTATTCATTACCGCCGGTGTGCCGCCGTCCATCAAGGTCGACGGCAAGCTCGTGCCGGTGACCAAGCAGTCGCTGACGCCGGAACAATCGCGCGCGTTCGTTTACGGCATCATGAACGAAGAGCAGCGCCGTCAGTTCGAAGCGCACAACGAATGTAATTTCGCGATCGCACCGCAAGAGATCGGCCGCTTTCGCGTGAACGTATTTCTGCAGCAGCAGCGTGTCGGTATGGTGCTGCGTACGATCAACACCGATATCCCGCGGTTCGACGATCTCAACTTGCCGAAGATTTTGACCGAGGTGGCGTTGACCAAGCGCGGCCTGGTGTTGTTCGTCGGTGGTACCGGCTCAGGCAAATCGACGTCGTTGGCGGCGCTAATCGGTTATCGCAACGAGTACAGCTACGGCCACATCCTCACGATCGAAGATCCGATCGAGTACGTGCACCAACACAAGAATTGCATCGTTACGCAGCGCGAGGTCGGCGTTGATACCGACTCGTACGACGTGGCGCTGAAGAACGCCATGCGCCAGGCACCAGACGTGATCTTGATCGGCGAAATCCGCTCGCGCGAAACCATGGATCTCGCCGTTCAGTTCGCCGAGACCGGCCACTTGTGTCTGTCGACACTCCATGCCAACAACGCCAACCAGGCGCTCGATCGCGTCATCAACTTCTTTCCAGAAGAGAAGAAGAACCAATTGCTCATGGACCTGGCGCTTAACCTGAAGGGGATCGTCTCGCAGCGCCTGATCCCCATGAAGACTGGCAAGGGCCGCGTGCCGGCGGTCGAGGTTATGATCAACACGCCGCTCATTTCCGACATGATCATGGAAGGCAATATCCCCGGTTTGAAAGATTTGATGGCCAAGTCAGCCGAGGCCGGCATGCAGACGTTCGACCAATCGCTGTTCAGCCTGTACGACGCCGATCTCATCACCTATGACGACGCGTTGCGTAACGCTGACTCGGTGAACGACGTTCGCCTGCGTATCAAGCTCGAAGGCAAGGATTCGAAGGGCCGCGAGTTGGGCGATACCTTGCGGAATATTACTTACAAATAATTTGTAAGTCGTTAAAAGATCGAGACATGCGTACTTACAATTATTGCTAAGTTGCTGTAAGGCTTCATGGCTCTCTAATCTGACAAAAAACGTCAATTGACGCCGAGTCATACGCCGGTAGACTCGCTATGAAAATGAAAATTTGGTTTTTACTTCTCGTCGCCAATTGCGGAGCCACTTTTTCAGCACAAGCTGAGTATGGAAGGGGATTTATCGGTGCCGAGATGGATCCTCAAACTGGTCGCTTTAAAGAAGTGTATCGGGATTGGAAAGAGGGCATTGTCTTTGACGCTAATAGCGGCAACTACATTGTCACTTACAAAGGCGATAACAATTCGTATTACGAAGTTATTTTCGAACCCGCAACAAAAGTTAAGCCAGTGCTGAAGCCCAAGTATGACTTTGTCGAAAATACGGAAGCGATCCGCTATCAATACCAACTTGAAAATGGCAAAACTGCAAAGCAGTCAATTGCCGCTCTGACCACAGCGATAAGTAATTTAAATTCTGGTAGTCCCATAGACCCTACGGGGTGGCATGGCACCACTTTTCCAGACACAAAATCTTCTTCCCTCAAGTTGGATTGGTCTTATGCAGGAAAGAATGCGAATGAAATGATGAGTGCTAGTCAATTGGGTATTGCACCGGGGAAAAAGCAAAGTGGTTTTGTATTAGAGAGCGACGACTTGCCAGGCGTAGCTGTAATGGAAATACGCGGCCGTCGAACGACAGCCGCATGGTTGGGTAGCGCGCCGGAATTTGAAAGTCCGCTCGGACAACAAATTGCTCAGTTAGAGTCGAGCAACTTTGTGCCATGTATTGCTGCTGTTCCTCGGATAACTATTCCTAGTTCCTTCGATGGTGCTGTTGTGCTCGACGCATTGCGGATACATGTCACTAAAGACATGGTCGATATGAAAGTAATTGAATCAACATTGGCTTCGCAACTCGATCGTTTACTCCAAGCGGCCGCTGAAGCTATTCGACATAAGAGTATAAAGTTGGCGCGCGATCATCTACATGAGGCATTCGTTCTCATGCAAAAAAATTATCCCGATATAGAAAAGGAGGGATGGGATGATGAAAGTAATCCCCAAGGCAACGCTAAAAATGTGCACGCTATTGATTCATTGGCAGCTCGTGTAATTGCCTTCGATGTTAAATACGTCGAAAAGCGTCTGCCGAATTGAACCAGATGAATGAACGACCAGATGACCCGCTGAAGGCGGGTCATCAGTACTCGAAGAAGTTAGTTCGACCGTGTTATCCGAGACCCAATTGCCGGAGCGTCATGGTGGCAATGGTTAAGGCGAGTAGGCCCAGCACCCAGTAGTTGAATTTCCGTTTCTCCCGCACGAGTACCCTTACCATACACACCTCCGTTTGCGTAGAACGTATTTGCAATATAGCTATCGTGGCGGCATCTGCCAGGTGGCGAAATACGTCGAGCGGTGGTTCTACAACTTAACTCATTGATTATGTGCCCGGCGCAGCTTGGGGCGGGCTGCTGCTTCATAGACGATGTGTCCACCGACGAGGGTGTAACCGACGCGGCCCTCGAATTCTTGTCCCAGGAACGGCGTGTTGTGACCACGCGACACGATTTGATCTTCCGTCAGCGTCCAGCGTTGCTTGAGATCGAAGATACAAATATCGGCGGTTGCGCCTACATTGAGACGACCGGACTCTAGCCCAAGAATGTCCGCGGGCCGGCTTGTGACCAGGGCAATCGCTTCAGGCAACGTCAGCACTTTTTCGTGGACCAGGCGCAGCGTTAGCGGCAATAGCGTTTCGAGTGCAGAGATGCCAGGTTCGGAGTCGCTGAATGGCGCGAGCTTGGCGTCCGGTTGGTGCGGTTGGTGATCGGAGCAGATCGCGCCGATGACGCCGTTCTTCAGTGCGCGTCTCAACGCTTCGCGGTCGCGCTTGCTGCGCAGCGGCGGTTGTACATGGCATTGGGTGTTGAAGTAGCCGATGTCGTGCTCAGTCAGGTGCAATTGATGCGCGGTGACGTCGGCGCTCACGGGCAATCCGCGGCGTTGCGCTTCGGCGACCATTTGGACAGCGCGCGCGCTCGACAGGCCGCAGAAGTGGGCGCGTACGCGGGTTTGATCGATCAGTGCTAAATCGCGGGCGACAGCGACGGTTTCGGCGGCTTCGGGAATGCCGGGCAAGCCCAAGCGCATGCCGACCTCGCCTTCATGCACGCAGCCGACGCCGCGTAGCCACGGATCTTCCGAATGCAGCAGGACCAGCAGATCGAAGCTGGCCGCATATTCCATCGCTCGGCGCATCACCAGCGTGTCGGTGATCGGTGCCAACGCATTGGTGAAAGCGACGCAGCCGGCTTCATCGAGCGCTTCCATGTCGGCCAGCAGCTCGCCTTTTAGATCTTTGGTCAGCGCACCGAGCGGATGGACGAACGACATACCGAAGCGCCAGGCACGCGACTGAATCATCTGCGTCATCGCTGGCGTATCGATCACCGGATCGGTGTCCGGCGGACAACACAACGTGGTGATGCCAGCGGCGACCGCGGCTTTGAGCTCGCTTTCGAGCGTGGCTTTGTATTCGAGTCCGGGTTCGCGTAATCGTGCGCGCAGATCGATCAGCCCCGGGCAGACGACTTTGCCACTGGCGTCGAGTGTACGTTTCGGCTTGAACCCTGTGGGCGCGCGGCCGACACCGACGATGAAGCCGTCGGTATCGATATAGAGGTCGCGTGCGCCGTTGATACGGTTGGCGGGGTCGACTAAGTGACCGCCTTTGATTAGCAGGCTCATTCGGACGCCCTCGGCGCGCGGCTGCGGCTCTCGTTCGGCGAGCCGCCGAGGATCAACGCCATGATCGCCATGCGTACGGCGATGCCATTGGTGACTTGCGGCAGGATCACTGATTGCGGTCCGTCAGCGACGATCGAATCGATCTCGAGTCCACGATTCATCGGCCCCGGGTGCATCACGATCGCATCCTTTTTGGCATAGCCCAGTTTTTCCGGCGTTAGGCCGTAGAGATTGAAGTATTCCTGCTCGCTCGGCAGAAACGCGCCACGCATGCGCTCCAGTTGCAGCCGCAGCATGATGACGACGTCGACGCCGTCAAGCCCCGCTTTCATGTCCGTGTAAGGCACAACGCCTAGCCGCTCGACCGCGGTCGGCAACAATGTCTTCGGTGCGATCACGCGAACTTCGGCGACGCCGAGCGTGTTGAGCGCGTGAATCTGCGAGCGGGCGACGCGTGAATGCTGAATGTCGCCGACAATCGCCACCTTGAGCTTGTCGAACGAACCTTTGTGCTCGCGGATGGTGAAGGCGTCGAGCATCGCTTGCGTCGGATGCGCGTGCGCACCGTCGCCGGCGTTGATGATATGGACGTGCGCCGGTACGTGCGCCGCGATCAAATGGGCGGCGCCGCTGCGATTGTGGCGCACGACGAACAAATCGGTATGCATCGCTTCGAGATTGCGCACAGTGTCGAGTAGCGTCTCGCCCTTATTCGCGCTCGACGTGGCGATATTCAGATTGATGACGTCGGCCGACAACCGTTTGGCCGCGATCTCGAACGTGGTGCGCGTGCGCGTGCTCGCTTCGAAGAACAGATTGACGACGGTCTTGCCGCGCGCCAGCGGGACTTTTTTGATTTCGCGCTGACCGACCGAGATAAACGATTTGGCGGTATCGAGAATTTCGAGGAGGGTCTGGCGGCGGAGGCCTTCAATAGTGAGGAAATGACGCAGTCGTCCTTGGCTGTCGAACTGGAGGTTCTCCGTCAAGCGTGGCTCTCCTGAATTTTCAGCTCCAAGTGATCGGGGCCGCCGATCAGCTTCGCTTGTAGTCGTTTGTTGAGTTGCATGTGTTCCCCGGCGACTTGCGCTTCGATCGGCAACTCGCGGCCTTCGCGCACGATCAACACCGCGAGCGTGACCGAGGCCGGCCGGCCGTAGTCGAAGATTTCATTGAGGGCGGCGCGAATGGTGCGACCGGTATGCAGGACATCGTCGACCAAGATGACGTGCCGATCTTCGAGGTTCACCGGCAGATTCGACGCTTTAACCTGCGGGTTCATGCCGATGCGAGTGAAGTCGTCGCGATAAAACGAGATGTCGAGCGTGCCGAGAGGATCGGTCAGCGCCAGTTGTTTGTGCAACCGCTCGGCGATCCAGGCGCCGCCGGTGTGAATCCCCACCATTACCGCCTGCTTTTTATTCAACTCTCGCAGTTGCTGCGCCATGCGGTCGATGGCGGCGTTGATGTCGAAGGATTGGCTCATCGTGGGCTTTCGTTCAGAAATGCTTGAAGTATCGTTTGTGCGGCGAGTTTGTCGATTTGCGTTTTATGACGTTTCAACGGCACGCCGGCGTCGAGCAGGGCGTCCGTGGCAGCGCACGTGGAGAGGCGTTCATCGACCATATGTATGGGCAGATTGTACCGGGCCCGCAGCGCTTCACCAAAGGCTCGGGCAGCACGTGTTATCGGGTTGTCACTGCCGTCCATATTAAGCGGCAGTCCGACGACCAGCGCCTCGGGTTCCCACTCTTTAATTAGGCGGGTAATACCGTCCCAGTCAGGGTTGTCGCCATGGGCGACAAGAATGGTGAGCGGCTGCGCTAAGTGGGTATGGTGGCTGCCGACCGCAACGCCCGTATGCCTTTTACCGTAGTCGAAGCCGAGAAATGTTCCGACCGTCAAGCGTGACCGGCCTGCGATGACAGCATCGTCAGGTTGACGCCGAGCAGCTCAGCGGCCGCGTTCCAGCGCCGTTCGAGCGGTAGCTCGAAGAGAATTTCGCGACTCGCCGGTCCCGACAGCCAGGAGTTCTCGACCAGCTCGCGCTCCAGTTGTCCAGCACCCCAGCCGGCATAACCGAGTGCGATCAAATAACGGTTGGGCCCTTTCTGAGAAGCGATCGCCGCCAGGATATCGCGCGACGTGGAGATACCGATGGTCTCAGTGACCGGTAGTGTCGACTCCCAGTTGCCGATCGGCTCGTGGATGACGAAGCCGCGATTGTTCTGCACCGGTCCACCGAGATACACCGGCTGTGAGGCGACGGCCTCATCGACGGCGGTAATCTCGAGCTGCTCCAAAATATCGCGCAGCTTCAGATCGGTCGGTCGGTTGATGACGATCCCCATGGCGCCTTCGCTCGAGTGCTCGCACAGGAAAGTGACGGTGCGCGAAAAATTCGCGTCCGCGAGCGTCGGCATGGCGATGAGGAAGTGATTGGAAAGAGAGACGGTGCCGTTCATGGCCGTAGTATCTGGCACGGCCGAAGTGTGCGCAAGGACGCAAAGGATCTACATAGTGATGCGACGTTCACTCATGAAAAAGAGAGGTGTATTTCCATCCGCTGTGTGAGGTATTGGTGTGTTCTAACTCAACAGCGAGAAACCTAGAGCGTCGGCGGGGAGACAGCAACCAGCACACTCGTGCTGGTTGCTGTCCGTACTCACATTAACGCACGCGGATAAAGTCGAAGTTTCCAACGGCTTTGGTTAGCGGGTCGTCCGCATCCATGACGATGCGCATAATTTGTGGACCCGCAGCGAGACTCACCGGCACCGTCAACGTCTGCCAATTCGCCCAATCACCGGTATTAGGAATCGTGATCGATCCGGTTTTGTCGAGGCCGTCGACTTCGACGTGGAACTTACCGCTACTCCCTTTGGAGGCAACGCGGATGTCGAGGTTGTAAGTACCGGCCGCGGTCACATTGACCGTGTAGTTCAGCCATTCGCCGGCGTGAGTGATGACAACGGCATAGCTGTTATTGGCGCCAGCCGTCGGTTCGATATCGACCTCTGATACGGTCCGATAGTTATTCGCCACATTCCAGGTGTCCGTTTCGTGATAGCTCACTTCCGGGCCGCCGTTGTCAAAATCCTCGGCTTCGACCAGACCCGGAAGCGCCGCCGGCGTTGCGGTCGGATACGGTTCGGCGCGACGTAGGCGAATGTAGTCGAAATTCGCTACTGCACCACTCGAGCCGTTTGCCTCCATCACCAGCCGCAACGTTTGCGGTCCCGCCGCGAGATTCACGATACGGGCGACGTTGCGCCAGTTGTACCAATTGCCGGTATTGGGAACGACGATGCTGCCGGTTTTGTTGGCGCCAGCGAATTCGATATGAAAACTTCCGTTATCGCTGGCAGCCGCCACACCGACCTCGAGGATGTAGTTGCCGGCGGCGGCAACATTGACCGCGTAATTTAACCATTCACCACCACGGGTAATGACAAGCGCATTGCCTTTGCTTGCGGTTGAGTTCGCTTCAATATCGACCGGCGAAACGCGGAAGTAGTTGTCCGGGTCCCATGTATCGACTTCATGGTAAGAAACGCCCTCGCTACCATTGTCGAAGTACTCAGCTTCAACCGTTCCAGGAATCGCCGCCGGATTCGGTCCCGGGTAAGGCGATACCGGTACTGCCTGCGCCGTCAAGCGAACGTAGTCCAAATTTCCGACTGCTCCCGTGGTACCGCCATTGGTTTCCATGACAATGCGCATGATCTGCTTGCCGGTGCTCAAGGCGACCGCCGGCAGTTTCAACGTCCGCCATATGTTCCAGTCGCCGGTGTCCGGTATAGAGATAGCCCCCGTTTTGTTGACGCCGTTGAACTCGATATGGAAGCTGCCGCCCAGGCCTTTGGAGGCCACTGGCACTTCCAAGACGTAGTTGCCGGCGCGAGTCACGTCGACCATGTACTTCAGGTATTCATCCTTGCGCGCGCAACCGATCAAATAGCCATTGCTCGCGTTCCCTGCCGCCTCGAGGCCGACCGTTGTTGGACGATAACCAGAGGGCGAACCGCAGCTCGTGGTGTCAACATCGTGATAGGCAACGCCTTCGCCGCCTTCATCGAAATTTTCGGCTTCGATCGTCGCCACGTTCAGGTTCGCGGCGGGAATGGACGCGGGATTCGGGCCGGGATACGGGGTTTCCGTCGGTGGCGGTGGCGGCGGCGTGCTCGCTGCCTGCAGTGCGCCGGCGGTACCCGTGCGCGAACGTCCATTTAAGTCGACAGCGAGAATTCCATTCCAACCATTATCGTCGTTGATGCCGATGCCGGTTCGGGTCGCCATGGTCGACGGGCACGACGCCGCTTCCTCGGCGGAGGTATGCACGCTAGCGTAGGGAATAACGTACGGCTTCGGATTGGTCTGCAATTGGCGGTAGACGACATAGGGACCGCGGATGGCTTGCACTTTCAGCGTGTTGTCGGTGGTCGTGCAACCCAATGTCGTGCAGTAGCTCGTCGCTCCTGTCGATGTGCCAGGCTGAATGACTTTATATAGGAAACAAGCGGAGTCGCTGGCGTTCTTGCAGCTCGCCATGTCCGCCGTCCGCAGAATCGTTCCGGTGTTATAGAACGAATTGGTGCGCAAGGAGATCGGATTGTCGATGCTAGTGGTACCAAAACTGGTCGAACCGTAGAAGACGTTACGGTCGGCAATCGTGTTGGTCGGCGAGATACCGGAATGCTTCGGACCTGAAGAAATAGTGGCATTGCAGCGCACGTCCACGTCGGCCTCGTCCAGTGCCGAAAATGATTCCTGTTGGGCGCCGATGATGGTATTTAGATACAGCTCGTAGGCGTGGCGGTAACTCCCATCATCCCAAGTGTTGAAGACAATGCTGTTGTAGGGACGGTCCGGCCGGTCGGGATAGCCGAGAAAGTGCCGCTGTAAATCGTAAAAAATATTGCCGATATAGGAGTTGCGACTGGCAGAGTTGCTGAGGCCAAGCTGGCTATCGGCAAGAACATTGTTTTGTATCAGCACATAGTCGTTGTTGCCGTACATCGTTATGTTGTTGCCGGACTCACCGTTGCAGCATTGGGTCAGATCGGTAACGCGGGCACCCCACATACGATTGTGCAAAATCCGCACGGGGAATTGCTGTGTTCCTTTGACTTTCACCGACAGTGGCGATTCGGCGATTGCCTGCTGACCGCCAGGAACGGTTGCGTAGAGCGCCGGCGTTACATATAGGTCATTGTTCTCGACGACAATGCCGGGAATTTGCGTTCCAAGGTTGTGGCCGATTTGAATCGGATGCGACACCCAATCGTAAATTTCGTTATTAACGATATGGTATCCGCTGTCGCGGTTGTCGAGGCCGACGGCCATATCGATACCTATTGCTTCCGCATTGGCTCCAAACGGTCCGGAATTGCGCAGCACGCTGTTTTGAATTGTCAGGCTTTGATAATCAGATGTGGAGTCGGCGCTGTCGGTTTGGCCGATACCGCCATAGATCGCGCCCTTGCCGCCGCCCTCGATCAGCACCCGATTGATGATGACATCATGTAAGTTTTTCGTTTTTGTTGCGCGGAATTGGATCCGTTGCATGAAATGTTGTCCGCTCAGTCCTGGGAACGTCAGGCGATCAACCAGCCAATAGTTGCCTTGGATGGCCAGCTGAAAAAGCTTCGTCTGATTCGTGCCTTGGCGCCACGGCACTTCGTTATTGCCGGTATAACGCAGCACTTTGTAGTTGCTGGCAGTGCCATTGGCCGTGGGTGGTATCAGCAGCGTTTGCTTCCCCGTGTGATCGCCGGGAGCGATGCAGATTGTGTTGCGCGACCAATCGATTTTGTCCCAGGACATGTCGGGTGTGATGGTTTGATCACACGGCCGCGCCGAGAGTGCGGCGACATCCACATTACAGTTCGGTCCGCCAGCGCGGCATTCGTACTGGGATGAGTAGTTGTTAATGTCCGCCGCATTGGCCGGCGGGATCACAGAGGGAATAATCAAGAGAATTGAAAAAACGGAATGACGAAACCAACTTTCCACTAGCGATGACATGAGTAGCCTCCCTACTTGTTTGTTGTTACGGGTAGTGTCCAACGCGGGCCATCCTAGCGAAGGTGGTTCAATCAAAGTTGTATTCATGTCTGCTCGTAGCTGATCGCGTCTGTTCGTTGCCGGTCGTGTCCGTAGCATCACTTAACGACACATGGTAATTTCCGAAGGGGGAGCCTTTGTCCGCGTGGAGTCATAATGAATAAGAAATTTCTCCGCTTTCTTGCGCCTGTTTTTGCGCTGCTCGTTTTTGCCGCTTGTGGTGGTGGTGGCAACAGCGATAGCAGCTCTCGGACCAATCCATCGCCAACGATGGCACCGATCAGCGTTACGCCATCTGAGCCGTGGAAGAATGGCGTCGTTACTTTCGAAACCAACTGCCTAGGTTCCGGCACGCTCACTTACGATTGGGATTTTGGCGACGGCACTCGCCGCCGGACGAGCGATGACTTTACGACGGCGCCTGATCAGGTTCCGCCGAATCAGTTTGCGCATGCTTACAGCGAAGGAAGCGATGACTATCCCGTCAGCGTGACGTGTACCGATGCCACCGGACAGAGCACGAGCGTTACTCGTCACGTCAAAGTTAATCGGCTCGACATCACGCCGATCGCCAACCGTACCTGTGGCAGCGGCAAGCTCGGTCAAGGATGGTGTGCGCAAAATCCATCGCCAACGGCGGCGGACCTTAAAGATATCGCCGTGGTAAATCGGGTGACGGCTTGGATGGTTGGCAGCCACGGCGCGGTCGTGAAAACCGCCGATGCTGGCGGCACCTGGAAGGCACAGAGCTCCGGAACGAATCGTAATCTGTTGTCCGTTGCAGTGGTGGATGCGAATACGGCGTGGATAGTTGGCGACGGCGGCACCATTCTCATAACCAGCAATGGTGGTGCCGAGTGGAAGTCGCAGATCGCCGGCACCGGTAGCAACTTAACCTCCGTCACCGCCGTGAACGCGACTA
Organism: Gammaproteobacteria bacterium; assembly: GCA_016199745.1. NCBI lineage: Bacteria > Pseudomonadati > Pseudomonadota > Gammaproteobacteria > Gammaproteobacteria bacterium. The sequence goes on along the minus strand of JACQFZ010000071.1, from coordinate 70,141 downwards.
CCGCGTGGGCCGTGGGCGATGGTGGCACGATCCTTAAGACGACGAATGGCGGTGCCGACTGGAAGCTGCAGACGTCCGGTGTCAGTAAGAACTTAATAGACATTGCTGGGGTGAATGGCGACACGCTGTGGGTGGTGGGCAACGACGGCACGATCCTCAGAACCACTAACGGCGGTGACAAGTGGACGACGCAGACGTCGGGCACGACCAGCCCTTTAATGTCGCTGGCGGCGGTGAATGCGGATACCGCTTGGGCGGTCGGTAATAACGGCACGGTCCTCAAGACGATCAACGGCGGCGATAAGTGGGATGTGCAGACCTCGGGCACCAGCACTCATTTGCAATCCATTGCCGCGGCGGATGCGACTACCGCTTGGGCCATTGGTGATGACGGCACGATTCTCAAGACTTCGAACGGTGGCGCCAACTGGCAGCCGCGGACTTCCGGCACTGCCAGCAACTTGTCGTCGATTGTCGTCGTCGACGATAAAACGGCGTGGGTAGTGGGTTTCGCCGGTGTCTATGACGAAGCAAAAATTTACGGAACCGTCCTAAAAACCACGGACGGCGGTAACACCTGGATGTTGGAAAGCGCCGGGTCGACCAATCGTCTTGCCGGCATGTTCGCCTTGGACGCGAACACCGCGTGGGCAGTCGGGCTGCGCGGTACGATCTTGAAGACTACTAACGGTGGTGCGACGTGGGGTGCGCAAAACTCCGGTACACCTTTTCCTTTGTATGCGGTCACCGCGTTGAACGCGAACGTAGCGTGGGCCGTCGGCGGTAGGGGCACGATCCTTAAGACCACGAACGGCGGCGCCACGTGGCAGAGCCTGCCTTGGGCGAGTGGTACGCCATCGATCGAGAATTGGTTGTCGGCAATCGTCTTACTGGACGCGGATACCGCGTGGGTGGTCGGGAGCGAAAGCGCGATCCTGAAGGTCTTCAAAAACGCCGCCGGCGAATATACCTGGCAAGCCCAATCTACCGGGCAAGTGCAGGTTCCCAACACGCCGATCGAATGGATGGGCACCATCGCGATGGTGGATGCCAACACGGCATGGGTAGTTGGGCACGAGGGTTCGATTCTTAAGACAACGAATGGCGGTCAAAGCTGGGTAGAGCAACGTCCGCGGAAAATCCTTCCACAAACCGACACCTCGGAGTTTTTTGATGGAGTTGTCGCACTCGACGCGAACACCGCGTGGGTGGTGGGAAGCAATGGCAAAATCTTCAAAACTACGGACGGCGGTAATAACTGGGTGCGACAGAATGCCGGCACCGGCTGGTTTGCCGCCATCGCTGCCGTGGATAAAAAAACGGCGTGGGTGGTTGACGGATTAACCGGCGAGATCTTCAAGACCACGGATGAAGGTGCCACATGGGTGCCGCAAAGTTCCGGGTTGGGGCGCAATTTAATCGACGTCGTCGCACTGGATAAGGACACGGCGTGGGCGGTGGGTGATCTTGGGATCATCATCAAGACACTCACCGGCGGCGAATGATATTTACGCGTCAGTGATGAATGGCACTTAACTTAAGCAAAAGCCGAAACATATCCGCCGCCACTCCCTCTCCCCTTGCGGGAGAGGGCCGGGGTGGGGCGGGTTTTTTGCAGTAGCGACTACAACCCACCCCCATCCTGTCCTTCCCCCTGAAGGGGAAGGAACCTGCTAATAAGTTTGGGGCAGGTCAGTTTAGTAACGTAGTCGAGTTAAGTGAGTGCCATTCGACTCAGGACACTACTGCGTCGTCAGCGTTTCGCCATAACGCCACGAGCGCGAGATCGTGATCTCGTCCGCTTCCGCGCGCAGCTCGGGAGTGAAGGGTGCATAAGGGGCGGCTAAGCGCGCGCAGTTGAGCGCGGCATTGTCGAGAATTTCATGTCCCGACGAGCGCGCGACCACGGCGTCGATGAACGAGCCGTCGTGACGGATCGTGACATTCAGCAAGACTTCACCGCGAATACCGCGTCGCTTAGCTTCTTCGGGGTAATGCAAATTGCCGATGCGTTCGGTTTTTGCGCGCCAGCCTTCGAGGTATACCGCGTATTTGTATTCCTGCGTGCGCGCGGTCAAAAATTTACGCTTCGGCCAGTTCGACAACGTGTTCATGCTGAGCGCAACGGCAGCGTTGAGTTGTGCGCGCTCCTCTTGCAGGTTCTTCGACGGCACACCGAGCTTCGCCGGATCGGTATGCGCCTCTTTGCGTTGCGGTTCCGGTTGCGGCGTGGCAATGCGCTTGTCTGAAGTTGCCTGGGTCATCAGCTCGCGCGTATCGCGTTTGGTTGGTACCGCCGTTTGCGGCGACGGGCGTGCGGCCGGCGCGGCACGTTGCTCGCTGACTTCGAACAGCGGCAATGGATTGCGGGCGAAGTCGCGCGTGTTGCTCTCGCCGCCGCCATCTTGATTCGCTTGCGCCAGGAAATCGGCTTTGTCCGGTGCGCGATCGCTGCTGGCCTGAACCAGCGTGATGTCGATGTTCGGCATCGCGTTCATCTCGCGCAGTTTGGGCACGGTGAAGGTGACACCCATGATCACCAGCATGTGCAGCAGCAGCGAACCGAAGGCGGTGACGCCCAGGCGGTCGTTGTCGGACAGGCGGGAACGAACGTGAACGAGTTCCATTACAGAATTGGGTGCCGTCTGGGCGGCTTCGGGGTTCTTAGGGAAGACAATAGTCGATTATTTCCCTCTCCCACCGCGAGAGGGAAATAGGGTGAGGGATGCGAAGTTTGGCAGATGACTGATACGAACATCCCTCACCCCATCCCTCTCCCGGTGGGAGAGGGAGAGTTGGTGCGCTGATGCGTTTTTGTTTCTATCGCGTCGAGTAATCGACCGCTGATATTAAGCCCGTAAAGTTTGTCGAGCTCGCGAATACAAGTCGGGCTGGTGACATTGATCTCGGTTAGGTAGTCGCCGATGACATCGAGACCGACGAACAATAGCCCGCGTTCGCGCAGTGTCGGGCCGACTTGCTGACACAGCCAGCGGTCACGTTCAGTCAGCGGCCGGCCTTCGCCGGTAGCGCCGGCGGCAAGATTGCCGCGCAATTCGCCCGCTGCCGGAACGCGCGCTAGCGCGTAAGGAATCGGTTCACCGTCGACCAGCAGAATGCGTTTATCGCCGGCGGCAATCTCCGGCAAGAAACGTTGTGCCATGGCGAGCCGGTGGCCGCGTTCGGTCATCGTTTCCAGTACTACCGAAATATTCGGGTCGCCGACACGTAACCGAAAGACCGAGGTGCCGCCCATGCCGTCGAGCGGTTTGACGACGATGTCGCTGTGTTCGGCCAAAAATTCGCGCAGACGTTTCGGCTCGCGCGCGACTAACGTCGGCGGCAGGCACTGCGGAAACCAGAGGGCGAACAGTTTTTCGTTGGCGTCGCGCAAGCTTCGTGGGCGATTGACCACGAGCACGCCGCGCGCCTCGGCCAGCTCCAGCAGGTACGTGCTGTAGACATACTCCATGTCGAACGGCGGGTCCTTGCGCATGAGAATAACGTCGAGCTCGGCCAGCGGCCGGATTTTTTCGTCGCCGAGCGCGTACCAACGTTTTTCGTTCGCTTGTACCGTCAACGGCCGTGTACGTGCGCAAGGTTCGGCGCCGCGCAGAAACAGATCGGTCTGCTCGATGTAATGCAGCTCCCAGCCGCGCGTCTGCGCTTCGAGCAGCATGGCGAGGGTGGAGTCTTTGGCGTAATTGATGGATCCGATCGGGTCCATCACCACGCCGAGCTTAAGCGGCATCACGGTCGGCGGCTTGCATTTCGCGGGCGGCGGCGAGCAGTGCCAGACGCGCGGTTACGCCGTAGGCATAGAACAAACCGGCCTCGCCGGCCGACGGCTCGGCCGGCATCGGCTCGAAGCGCATGCCGGGGGCGTTGAGATTTTCAGTCGGGCCGCGTTCGCCATGCAGCCGGTAAAAGCCGCCGATCACCCGTGGGCCGATCATATAAATCACCGGTTCGGAGGTGGCGGGCGGCGTGCCTTTGGTCTCGGAGGTATAGACGCCCTCCTGTACCAGCACCTGCGTAACGGCCCGTCCTTCTTTGGAATGGGCCATTTTCGTTCGTTGCTTACGATTGAGCTCGCGGACTTGATCGGGGTGAGTGATAGTCATGATCGCCATGCCGTAGGTGCCGGCATCGGCTTTGACGATCACGAACGGTTGCCGGTCGATGCCGTATTGCCGGTATTTCTCGCCGACTTCCTGTAGTACCGCCTCGACGTTGTAGCTGAGGCAGTCCTCACCTTCGCGGTTTTGAAAGTCGATTTGGCCGCAATTGCGGAAGATCGGGTCGATTAGCCAAGGGTCGATACCCACCAAGTTGCCGAATTCGGCAGCGATATCACGATAATGGGCGAAATGATCGGATTTACGCCGGCTGCTCCAACCGAGCGCCAACGGCGGAACGATCGGTTGGTCGATGTTTTCCAGAATCGCCGGTCGGCCACCCGAAAGATCGTTGTTGAGCAGCACGAAGCAGGGTTCAAAATCGTCGACCCGGACCTTATTGTCGGTGCGTTTTAGCGGTTCCAATACCAACGCGCGTCCGGACGGCAGGGCCATCGGCATTGGCGCCGTGATTTCCGGCAGCATAGAGCCCATCCGCACCTTAAGGCCGGCGGCGGTGAAGATCGCGCTCAAAGCGGCCAGATTTTCGAAGTAAAACAGATTGCGCGTATGATTTTCCGGGACTAATACCGTGCCGCGTGCCGACGGGCAGAGTCTCTCCACTTCCGCCCGTACGGCGTCGGCTGCCCGCGGATAGACCGACAGCGGCAGATTATTGAACCCGGCCGGAAATAGGTTAGTGTCGATCGGCGCGAGCTTGAAGTCGGCGTACCGTAGGTCGACCGACGCATAAAAAGGGGCCGGTAAGCGTTGCCATTGCCGGTGGAACCACTGTTCAATGACGGTTTGCTGGGCGTGTAGCAGGGTATCGATATTGATCATGGCGCTATGAATCGCGGTATTAGTTAGTCGCGCGACTGCTGGATGAGATTCCTTAACCATTATTACTTCCCGCGCTGTGAGAGGCGCAGAGGATATCTGCATGCCTGAGACGAAACCAGCAGACCAAACGGTGGCATACTTCGTGCAGTTAAATGCGCTACCGGAAACGGGAGAGAGTTAATCCAGTCTCGGAGGAAGTTGCGCGAAGCACAAGACGATGCATGGTCTATAGTTTTTGTGGGTGCCGTAGAGGGATGGGCAATTAGGGATAGCTTTAACACGGCATTTGTACTAGAAAGATCATTCGTCTAGAAGAATTTTGCAGAATTTACTTTCACAGGCAGTATCCTACCCATGGCCTGCGTGTCGGGACTGCCTGAGACCGCGGAAATTTTTCGTTAAGGGTGCGCTCGCGTGGGTATCAAGGTAATGATTATCGATGACAGCAATACAATTCGCCGAACAGCGGAGGCGTTGCTGAAGAAGGCCGGGTTCGAGGTATTTACCGCGGCCGATGGATTTGAGGCCATGTCGATGATTACCGACAACCAGCCCGACATCATTTTTGTCGACATTATGATGCCGCGGTTGGACGGTTATCAGACATGCCAATTGATCAAGAACAATAAGCGGTTCAAGGACACGCCGGTCATCATGCTTTCCAGCAAGGATGGCTTGTTCGATCGGGCGCGTGGACGCATTGCCGGCTCGCAAGAGCACGTCAATAAGCCGTTCACTCAGGAAGAATTAATCGACGTTATCAATAAGTATGTGCATTAGAAGTATGTGCACCTGCAGGTGCACAGGCGCGAGGCGCGCCGAAGCGAACCGCGGATGAGCGCGGCGCTCTGTTAACGCAGCAATAAGTGGAGCTGGAAAATGGCCATTAAAAACGTACTCGTTGTCGACGATTCTGCGACCGACACGCATCTATTAACTGAACTACTCAAAAAGAACGGCTATGCCGTGTCGACGGCATCCAGCGGGGAAGAAGGTATCGTCAAGGCGAAGAAAGAAAAGCCCGACCTGATTCTAATGGACATCGTTATGCCCGGCATGAGCGGTTTCGAAGCCACGCGCTCGATCACGCGCGACCCGGACACCTCGAACATCCCGATCATCATCTGTTCCACCAAGGGACAGGAAACCGATAAAGCTTGGGGCCTACGTCAGGGCGCCAAGGACTATCTGGTCAAACCGATCAACGAAAAAGTGTTGATCGAGAAATTAAAGGCCCTTTAATGGCTCGTACCCGCCAAGACCCCATTGCGCTACTGCGCAAGATCCAACAGGAGAGCATCCAAAACGCTCCGGGATTGCCGCAAGAAGTGCAGGCGGCGACCTTATGGTCTGGCGTTGCGTTTCGTATTGCCGATTTGCGGTTAGTTACGCAGCTCGACGAGGTGTTGGAAGTGCTGCCGTTCCCAGAATTTACCTGGGTGCCGAGCACCAAGCCGTGGATTAAGGGGGTGGCGAACATCCGCGGGAATCTCATCACGATCGTCGACTTGCCGGAATACTTCGGCAAGCCGCCGGTGCATTTAGATGATGAGGCCCGCTTGTTGGTGATGAACATACCCGAGCTTCACGCCGGTCTGTTGGTCCATGAGGTATTGGGGTTGCGTCACTTCGACCAGGACGTCGAGCGGCAAAAACTCCCTGACATGGAAGATCCGGTGATGGCGCATTTGAACGGGGCGTTCATTAGGGACGACCAACTATGGAGCGTGTTCGACATGAGGTCGCTAGCGGAGAGCGTCACATTCAAGCATGTGGCGGCGTAGGAGAGATAACGAGTAGAGGTAGATGACAATGGCAAAAGTAACCAAAGAAAATTTAATCGACCAACCGTCCGAGGACATCATTGACCTCGCCGATGCGCGCATTGCCGATCCGGCAAGCACCGAATTCGAAGCGGCGGCAGAGAGCGGTCCGTCGCTGCTGGGTCGAATCAAAAGCATATTCACCGGCTTCCCATTCATCTTGGGTGGTTTCTCGTTCTCGATCTTCGCCCTGGTTTGGTTGTTGATCTCCAACGGTCGCCAAGCCGAGCTCGAAGCCAAATACATCGAGCAATCGTCGCAGCTGCTGATGTTGTCGCAACGCCTCGCCAAGGACGCGCGCGAAGCGGTGCTCGGTCAGCCGATCGCGTTCAAGACGCTGAAAGAGTCGCGCGACTTGTTCGATCAAATCATTAACACCTTGAGTACCGGCGACCCGGCCAGAAACATCACGTCGAGCCCGCAGGCTATCCAAGACGCCGAGCTCAAAGAAGTTATCACCATGTGGACGCCGAGCCCGACCGAAGGCCTGCGCGTCGAAGTCGACCAAATTCTGTCGCAAGAAAAAGCGTTGTTCGCGATGCACGATCACGTGGTCGCGATTAACCAAATGGCGCCGCTGCTGCTATCGATCTCCGACGAAATCGTCGAGCTCGGCGCCGAATCCGGCATGAAGCAGGACAACCTGTACCTCGCCGGCCGCCAAGGCATGTTGTCGCAACGTATCGCCAAGGACGTTAACTTGTACGCGCAAGGCGGTGTCGAATCCGGTGTCGCCGCGGCCCAGTTCGGTCGCGACGCCAAACTCTTTAAAGAAACCGAGACCAAGTTGCGCACGTCGATTCCGAAGGCGTTGGAGCCGAAGTTAGACGAAGCGTCGACCGTGTTCGGTGAAATTAATACCCACATCGAAGGCATTTTGGGCAGCGCCGCCGAGTTGTTCGTGTCGCAACGCGCGAGCCAACAGGTGTTCCAATTATCCGATCCGATGCTGGCGCGTTCGCGCTCGTTGGTCGATGCCTATACCGCTTTGGCGCAAGCCCGTATCGGTCTGCAGATTGCGACGATCGTCGCCGCCGTCTTCTCCTTGGCGTTCATGATCATGTTGGCGTTCAAGTTGGTTGTCGACGCCCGCGAACGTGCCAAACAATCGATGGAGCAGAACCGCCAGACGCAGGACGCCATTCTCAAGCTGCTCGACGAAATGGGCGACTTGGCCGACGGTGACTTGACGATTCAGCCGGAGGTGACCGAACAAATCACCGGTGCGATCGCCGACTCTATCAATTACGCCGTGCGCGAAATGCGCAACCTAGTAACGCGTATCAAAAACGCGTCGCAACAGGTGGCGGTGTCATCCGAGCACGCGCGGCAAACGGCGACCGAGCTGACCGAAGCGGCGCTGCGGCAAGCGGCGCAGATCACCGAGCAGACGGTGAAGATGAAAGAAATGGCGACCTCGATGAACGAGGTGGCGATGTCGGCGGAAACCGCGGCCGAAGTGGCGCGCGGCTCGGTCGACACGGCGAAGCGCGGAACCGAGGCGGTGCAGAACACGATCCGCGGTATGGACTCGATGCGCGAGCAGATTCAAGAGACCGCGAAACGTATTAAGCGTCTTGGTGAGTCGTCGCAACAGATCGGTGAAATCGTCGAGCTGATCAACGACATCGCCGAACAAACCAACATCTTGTCGCTGAACGCGGCGATTCAAGCGGCCATGGCCGGTGAAGCGGGCCGCGGCTTCGCGGTGGTCGCGGACGAAGTTCAACGACTCGCGGAACGCTCGGCGGAAGCGACCAAGCAGATCGCCGACCTCGTTAAGACGATTCAAGCGGACACCAACGAAGCGGTGGCGTCGATGGAGCAAGCCACCAACGGCGTGGTCGAAACAACGCGCCTCGCCGATGCCGCCGGTCAATCGCTCGGCGAAATCGAATCGGTGTCGGAACAGCTCTCGAGCCTGATTGTGTCGATCTCGCGCGACGCGCATCAACAGTCGGCAGCAGCGACCGGCGTGTCGACCAGTATGGCGAAGATTCAAGAGACGACGAGTCTCACGTCGACCGGTACGCGGCAGACGGCCGAGTCCATCGGTAAGTTGTCCGACCTCGCGCGCGAATTGCAGGCGTCGGTCGCCGGCTTCAAGCTGCCGGCTTAAGCCATTCGCTCCCCTCTCCCGCCGGGAGAGGGGTTGGGGGTGAGGGAAATTGGGCACGGGAAGATCATTCGCATCCCTCACCCCATCCCTCTCCCGGAGGGAGAGGGGGAGTTGGTGCGCTGATGCGGATCCTTAACTAATTGCCATGAGCACGTTCAGAAAGGTCGACCCCAGCACACTCGGCTGGGTCAAAAACGAAATCGACGAGACCCTCAAGCAGGCGCGTGTCGCCTTGGAGGAATTCGTCGAGAACCCGGTCGATCGCGCTCGCCTGCGCTTTTGTATTACGCATTTGCATCAAGTCGTCGGTACGTTGTTGATGGTCGAACTCGACGGCGCCGCCATGATGGCGCGCGAGGTCGAAGCGCTGGCCGAGTCGGTGTTCGACGAGAAGGTCGAGCCGTCGCACGAAGTTCTCGAAGCGCTGACCCGCGGCATTCTCATCCTGCCCGATTACTTGGCGCGGTTGCAGGTCGGTTATCCCGACGTTCCGCTCAAGCACTTACCCTTACTTAATGAGTTGCGCGCCGCCCGCAAAGCGGAGCCGGTGTCCGAGCTCGAATTTTTTCAACCCGATCTTTCCGTGCGACCGCCAACACCGGCGGCGCCACGCGAGCGTCTAACCGACGCCGACTATGCGGCGTTGGCGCGGCAACTGCGCCCGAGCTTCCAAGGAGCGTTGCTCAGCTGGTTGCGCGACACCAACGACAAGCCGCCGTTGCAGACTATCGCCGGCGCGCTCGATGAGCTGCAGCTTCAGGCCGGCATGGGCGTGCTCGAGCAATTATTCTGGGTTGCCGGCGGTTTGCTGGCGGGCATGATCGATGGCGATCTCGAACCCACCGCCGAACGTAAGAAGCTGTTGGCGCGCGTCGATCAACAGATTAAAAAGATTGTCGACGGCGCCGAGAAGTCGATGTTACGTAGCTCGTCCGAGGCGTTGGTGCGTTCGGTGTTGTTCGACTTGGCGCAGGTAGGCTCCGACAGTCCTAAGGTTCGTCAACTCAAGCAGGCGTTTGGCCTGGATGCGCTGCTTGGTCGCATCGACGACGAACCGAACGCGGGCGATGATCAATCCTCGCCCGAGGTTATGGAATCGGTGTCGCGCGTGCTCGCCAAAGAGATCGAGCAGGCACAAGACTTGTTGGCGAGCGCGTTCGACTCGGGACAGACCGACGCAGCGTCGCTCGCGCCGTTACGCGAGTTGCTGCGCAAGATGGCCGGCACGCTCGAAATGATGGGCATGCCGCTGTTGCGGCGGCTGGTCGAAGAATTCTTGGCGACGTGCGAGGCGTTGGGCGAAGGTCAGATCGAGAATCCGCCGGCGGCGTCAATGCCGATGGCGGAAACGTTGGTGCTGATCGAAGCCGGTGCGCGCGATGTCCATGGTTCGGTTGCCGACTGGAAGCACCAGATCGATCAAGCGATCGTGGCGCTACGGTCGTTGTACATCCCGAGCGAAGGTCCACCGGTCGAGGACATCGATGTCAGCGAGGCCGAGCTGACCGAGAGCGACTACAAGCAGTTACTGGGTGTGGTCGCGACTGAAGTCGGCGTGAACCTCACCAAGATCGAAGAAGCGCTCGAAGGTTTTGCGACGCACAACACGCAGTTGGAGCGTTTGGACGACGTGCCAAAGCAGTTGGGCCAGATTCAAGGCGCGTTGGAAGTATTGCTCGGCGTCGAACGCGTGGTCGAGCTGACGTCGGCGACGCGACAACACGTCGAAGATATCCGCCGCAAGACGCTGACGGCGGATTCGGCGATTCTCGACGGCCTCGCCGTTTGTATCGGCACCATCGGCGCCTACGTCGATGGTCTGCGTGCCGGCCGCAAGAATCTCGATCCGCTTATCGAATCCGCGCTGCGCGAAATGCGTGTGGCGGTGCAGAGCAAGATGGGTGGCCACAGTGCTGCCGGCAACGATCCGTTAACGACGTTGCGTATGTCCCTCGATGCTTGGCTGGCCGAGCCGAGTGCCGCCGATGCATTTGCTGCGGTACAAAATGCACTGACCGACGTGTCGACGCAATTGACCCACGATCCGGAGCGTACCCGGCAGATTGTTGCGGAGATGGATCGGTTGCTTGAGTTGGTTGCCGAAGATCCGTCGGCGTTGTCGGCTGAAGTGCGGCTTACGCTGCGTGCCTCGTGCGATGCTCTCGGTCAGCGTGCGTCGGTACCGTCGTCAGTTCCGGCTGCCGCACCAGCGTCGCCACCGCCCGCAAAGCCGACGCCCGCTGCACCGGCCGACGATTTCGACGAAGAAATTCTGCAGATTTTTATCGAAGACGCGCGCGACGTGCTCGGCAATATCGGTCGCGAGTATCCCGGCTGGCGCGCTAAGCCGGACAATCATACTGCCCTCGCCGACGTGCGTCGTGGCTATCACACGTTAAAAGGCAGCGGCCGCATGGTCGGCGCGACGGTCATCGCCGAGTTCGCCTGGTCGGTCGAGAACATGCTGAACCACGTGCGCGACGGCAAGATCCAAACGTCGCCAATGATGTTCGAAATCATCGATCAATCGCTGGCAGTGCTGCCGTTGATGGTGGCGCAGCTCGAAGGCGGACCGGCGCCCGATGTCGACATCGCCGCGCTGGAACGGCGTGCGCACGACCTAGTAGAGAATCGCGGTGCTTCGACCAAGCCGGCGACGCCGACAAGTAAGCCGTTGCCCAAGCTCGATGGGCCGCTGCTGGAAATTTTCACCAACGAAGCGCGCGGCCACGTTCGCAGCATTCAAACCGAAATCGCCGGATTCCGCGGCGCCGGTGGCACCGGCCTGCCGACCGGCAGCCTGATGCGTTCGATTCATACCTTACAAGGTAACGCACGCTCGCTTGGCATTCCGATGATGGCCGACGCTTGCGCCGAGCTGGAAAAACTGTTGCACGCGCTGCAAGCGCGGCACTTACCGCTGGTCGATGCGCATCTTGGTTACTTCGAGAGTTTTACCGGTTCGGTCAATGACCTAGTCGATGCGGTCGCGAGCGGAATGGGGGCGTCGGATGATTTGACCGGGCGCTTCGACCAAATTGCGCGCTCGGCGAAAGCCGAGCACGAATCGATCGAATTGCCGGAAGCGCCGGAGATCAACGCCGCCGAGATCGACGACATCGTCGTTGCCGATAATGCCGACGATGGCATCGAGTTGATCGGCGCCTCTGAGCCGACAGTCGATGACGAATCGGCGTACGAAGTGGTCGAGGTCGCACCAGCGCCACCGCCGATCGCTGCCACACCGATTGCACCGCCGCCGCCGGCAGCGCCGATAAGCGCCGTTCCCGAATCGGTGATCGACCAGGAATTATTGGAAATCTTCCGCGAAGAGGCGGCAGACATCCTCAATACGGTCGAGCAAATGGTCGGCGCGTGGCGGGCACAGCCGGACAATATGAGCCCGTTGCCGGAGCTTAAGCGCGCGTTGCATACCCTGAAAGGCGGCGCGCGCATGGCCGGGGCGCTCGATATGGGTAACCTGAGCCATATCACCGAATCATTGCTCATGCAGGTAGAAAGCCGCACCCTTACCCCAGGGCCGGTACTGTTCGACCTGCTAGAGGAGTCGCACGATCTATTAGTGTCGATGTTGGGCCATATCGGTAGTGGCGAGCCGCAACCTGGCTTGGACGCGCTGACCGAGCGGTTAAACGCCGTTGCTGCCGGTCGCCCTATGGTCGCCGAGCGTGCCGCGGAACCGCCGGTGTTCGCACCCGCACCGCCAATGGCCGAAGAACCGGCACCGACCGCCGCCACCGAGCCCGAGTCGGAATCCACATCGGAACCTGAGTCGGAGATCGATCTCGAACCGGTCGCGGAATTCGAGCCGGAAATGTTGATCGATGTGCCGGAGCCGGTGATCGAGCGTAGCTCGCCGCCGCCGGTCATTCCGGCCGCTCCTGTTGCCCCGCCGGTTGTCGCGCGCCCGCCGGAACCAACGCCGCGACCGGTAGCGCCGATTACGCCCGTTCCGACGTCGACGCCCAAAGTCGCCGCACCCGTACGAATTGCCGCCGAGGCACAAGACATCACGCCGCCGCCGGCCGAAGGCGAAGGCATCGCCGATCGGCGCGGTGCCGATCGCCAAGGGCAGGGGCAAGGCCAAATTCGTGTTCGCACCGACCTGCTCAACAACCTCGTTAATTACGCCGGTGAAGTGTCGATCTCACGCGCGCGCATGGAGCAGCAGATCTATGGCTTCCGCGACAACTTAGCCGAGCTGCGGCGCAACGTCACGCGTTTCCGCGAGCAGCTGCGCGAGCTCGAAATCCAATCCGAGTCGCAAATTCTTTATCGCGTCGAGAGTGGCGAGACGTCGGGGGTCGATTTCGATCCGCTCGAGTTCGACCGGTTCTCGAAGTTGCAACAACTGACGCGCAGCTTGACCGAAAGCTTGCACGACTTGACGACGATCCAATTGAACATGGGCGCTTTCGTCGGCGAGGCCGAGACCGTCTTGCAACAACAAGCGCGCCTCAACACCGATTTGCAAGAAGGCTTGATGCGCACGCGCATGGTCGAGTTCTCGACCCAAGCGGCGCGACTGCGTCACATCGTGCGGCAAACGGCGCGTGATCTCGGCAAACGCTGCGAACTCGATATCGCCGGCGCCGACGTGCAGATCGATCGTACAGTGTTGGAGCGCATGATCGGCCCGTTCGAGCACATGATCCGCAACAGCTTGGATCACGGCATCGAATCCGAGGCCGATCGTGTCAGTCTCGGCAAGCCGCCGGCCGGCCGCATTACGATCCACACTGCGCAAGAAGGCAGCGAAATCGTCATCCGCTTCGGCGACGACGGTGCCGGCATGAACCTCGACCGCATTCGCGCTAAGGCGATCGAGCGCGGTCTCGTTACCGTCGACGCGAATCTTACGGAAGAAGACATCTTGCAGTTCGTGCTGCTGTCCGGCTTCTCGACCGCCGCTACCATTACGCAAGTGTCCGGCCGTGGCGTCGGTATGGACGTCGTCCATAGCGAAGTGAAACAGCTTGGTGGCAGCATGGTGGTCAAGACCGAGCCGGGCAAAGGTACGACCTTCCACATTCGCCTGCCGCTGACGTTGTCGATCGCGCAGGCGCTAATGGTTTATGTCGGTGAGCATCAGTACGCGATCCCGATCGCGTCGGTCGCCAACATCATCGAGTGCCCGGTCGAGCAACTCACCAAGATGTCGGTGGGTAAGCATCCGCTGCTGAATCATAACGATCAGCTGTACTCGTACATGAACTTAGGTGCGCGCCTCGGCATAACTTCCACGCCGAGCGGTCGCAGCAGTCGTAAAGTGCCGGTATTGTTGGCCCGCGCCGGTACGCGCGACGTTGCACTGCACGTCGACGGTCTCGGCGGCACGCGCGAAATCGTCATCAAAGCCCTCGGGCCGCAGCTGGTAGAGATCAAAGGCGTATCCGGCGCCACCATCATGGGCGACGGCCGCGTGGTGCTGATCTTGGACATCGCCGGCTTATGGCATTCGGAAGACATGCTGCTGCGCGTCGAGCACAGCCGGCTGCAGGCAGTCGAGCCGGCGGCGCCGGTTCGCGAACGTCCGATCGTCATGGTGGTCGACGACTCGCTTACTGTGCGCAAAGTCACCGGCAAGCATCTGCAAAAGCGCGGTTTCGACGTCATGGTGGCGAAGGACGGTGTCGACGCGGTCGAGCAATTGCGCAACGCCGAGCCCGATCTCATGCTGGTCGACATCGAAATGCCGCGCATGGACGGTTACGAGCTCACCGGCCGCGTGCGCTCGGAAGCACGCTTGAAACATATCCCGATCATCATGATCACTTCGCGTGCCGGCGCTAAACATCGGCAGAAGGCCTTCGAGCTCGGCGTCGACATGTACATGAGCAAGCCGTACCAAGAAGAAGAGTTGTTCAAGAACATCGACGCGCTGCTGGCGAAAGGCCGGATAAAGTGACGTCGACCTGGCGCACGAGATAACCGACGGTGGCCGACGCCAATCAATTTCTGCGCATTGCTTTTCAAGGCGTCAACTTTTTGCTGCCGGGTAGTGCGAGCTTGGCCATCGAGCAGCGCGACGCGCTTGTTACCGATGATAGCGATAGCTTGGTCACCGCTTGGCGGCCGGCACGGCAGGGGCGTTGGCCGGCGTTTGCCTTGGATTCGACACTGAAGCCGCTGCGCACGCAGCAATGGCAGCGCGCGGTCTTCATCGAAGCCAAGCCGCAAGCCGTCGGTTTAGTCGCCGACGAAATTCAGTTGCTCAATCGTAATGACATCCACGTAGCGCCGTTTACGCCGCTCGGCCCGAAGTCGTCGCGCTTCGGTCATTTCTTTAACGCGGCATGGGTGGACGGTAGTGTCGTGACCTTGATATTCGATCCGCTGGTATTGGCAGCCTATTTGCGCAGTCTGGGGGAGGCTGTATGAGCGCACTGATATTACGAGCTGTGCCTCTGAAGCGATTTCGTCTTCGCACTACGCTCTCTCTCCCCTTACCCTCTCCCGCAAGGGGAGAGGGGGAGTTGGTTCGCTTCGCGCTTCTAAGGGTGGGCCAATGAGCCGGCGTACGACACAAGAGCGCATTCATAGCTTGGAGATTCCGCTGAAGGGCATTTCGTTATTGTTGCCGAGCGCAGCGGTGGCCGAGGTCACTAATCCAGCGGCACTATCGCCGGTACCTGGTGGCCCGCCGTGGTTGCTCGGTGTATTCGGTTGGCGCCTGCAGACGGTCCCGATCGTGTCGCTCGAGGTATTGATGGGGCAAACGGTGGCGTCGCACGTCGAGGGCGCCAAGATCGTCGTGTTCTATCCGCTACGCGGCGCTAAAGACATGGAATTCTTCGGACTGCTGTCCGCTGGCGAACCGCGTCCACAATCGATTACCGCTGAATCGATCGAATCGTTGGACAACGATGCGTTGCTCGATTCGCCCTTTATCGCCAGCGGCCTCAAGCTGAAAGAGCGCACGCTACTGATCCCCGATTTCGACGCATTGCGGAAGGCGTTTTATCCGTAGCTGTCGTTGTTGTTCTTCCTGTTGGACCCTTTGTTGGTGAATCCGTTATCCCGTTATCCCGAGAAAGCTTTTGACGGCAACGAGTCCGTTTTTGCCGTCGACGGTATTCACTCCTTTCAGCCATCGGCTCAGCACATCGTGATGTTGCTTAAGCCATTCTTTAGCCGCCGCCATCGGATCGTATCCGTCGACGATGAGTGCCATGACTTGGTTTTCCATGGGCACCGTGAATCGCAGATTTTTCATAAAGCTCCCGACATTCGGGCAGCGATCGAGAAAATCGGCCGATACCACGGTGTAGATCGATGCGCCGCCGTAGTTGGCGCCGAAGATTTTGTCGCCGCCCGATAAATAGGTGATCTTGAATAGCTCGTTCATCGGGTGCGGCGCCCAGCCGAGAAACACAATCAACTTCTTTTGCTGAATGGCACGATCTACTGTCGGCAGCAGAAAGTTTTCGCTCGATTCGACAAGCTCGAAGCCCTTCAGTCCAAAATCGTTGTGGTTGATCATTTTCCGAAGGAGCGCGTTGCCGTCGTTACCGGGCTCGAGCCCATATATCTTGTTGTCGAGCTGATCGCGGAACTTATGGATATCGGCAAAATCTTTGAGCCCGACACCGACCGCGTAGGTCGGTACCGCCAGCGTAAACTTGGCGCCGGTCAGATTAGGTATGTCCAACAGCTTCACCGAACCCTCTTGCAAATAAGGCTCAATGATCGGCGTCATGGTGGGATTCCAGTAGCCGAGGAAGATGTCGAAGGTTTTATGCTTGAGGTGCTCGAAAACCTTCGGCACCAAGACGAGGGTTTTGCTGGGCGTATAACCGAGCCCTTTGAGCACGATCGATGCAAGCGAGGTAGTTGCCGTGATATCGGCCCAACGAACGTCGGCGAAGTTCACTTTGCGACATTGAGGAGATTCCGTCATAGCGCGCACCGGCTACCAATGCTCGAACCTATTGCCGACAACCGCTGATGCGTGAACAAAATCATCGTTATCTCCTCCTATGAGTTGTGCAGCTGATCGATAGCTGTCTGTCCGTGTGTCGATATCCACTTCGTTCGGCCTGATTGCTCGATTAATAGTACAGCGCCGCCGGCAATGAGGTTGATACTTTGCGGCGGTCGGTGGTGAGCGCTGTTGAGCCGTCGTGGCGAATCACAGCGGTTTTGTTGTCTGTTCAATCCCATCATGCGCAATTCTCGCTAGCTGATCGATTTGCTCTGGCGTAATGACGTACGGTGGCATGAAGTAAACAACGTCGCCCAGCGGCCGTAGTAGTGCGCCGTGTTCCAATGCATAACGATGAACCGCACGCCCGCGTCGTTGGTGCCACGGGAACGGTTCGCCGGTCTTTTTATTCTGCACCATCTCGATGGCGACGATCATGCCGGTTTGTCGCACCTCGGCAATATGCGGATGGTCTTGCAACGGCGCTGTCGCTTGCGTCATGTGCGCCGCCAACATGCAGTTACGCGTTACGATATCGTCGTCGCGAAAGATCGAGAGCGTTGCCAACGCCGCGGCGCAAGCGAGCGGGTTACCGGTGTACGAGTGCGAGTGTAGGAACGCGCGCCGCGCGGTGTATTCGGCATAGAACGCCTGATAAATCTTGTCGGTGGTCAGGCATACCGATAGCGGCAGATAACCGCCGGTGAGGCCTTTGCCGAGGCACAAAAAATCGGGAGTGATCGCCGCCTGCTCGCACGCGAACAGGGTGCCGGTGCGGCCGAAGCCGACCGCAATTTCGTCGGCGATCATGTGCACACCGTAACGATCGCAGGCAGCGCGCAGCAGTTGCAGATATATCGGGTGGTACATGCGCATCGAACCGGCGCATTGCACCAGCGGTTCGATGATCACGGCGCAAACTTCGTGCGCGTGCTGTGCCAACGTTGCTTCCATCTCGGCGAACGTCCGCTGCGAATACGACTCCCACGATTCACCGGCTTCGCGGTAATAGCAATCGGGCGAACGTACGGTGATCGGTTTGAGCAGCAGCGGTTCGTAAGTTTCTTTGTAGAGCTGCACGTCGCCCATGGCCAGCGCGCCGAGAGTTTCACCGTGATAACTGTTGCTCAAGTTGATGTAACGCGTGCGTTGCGACTCGCCGCGATTGCGCCAGTAGTGGAAGCTCATCTTGAGCGCAATCTCGATCGCGCCGGAACCGTCGGAGGCATAGAAGCAGCGCGCCAAGCCCGACGGTGCCAGCTCGATTAATTGCTCGGAGAGTTGTACCACCGGTTCGTGCGTAAAGCCGGCGAGGATGACGTGTTCGAGCTGTTCGAGCTGGGCGGTAATGGCGTTGTTGATGCGTGGGTTTGCATGGCCGAACAAATTTACCCACCACGAGCTGACAGCATCGAGATAACGCCGACCGTCGTAATCTTCGAGCCACACCCCGTAACCACGCCGAATCGCGATCGGCGCCGTTTCTTCGTGGTCGCGCATTTGCGTACAGGGGTGCCAGAGGACGCGCAGGTCGCGCTCGATCAGTTGCTGGTGGTTCATTGCCTGTTCCCGGAGTTTCCGGGTGACATGTTAGTACCCCCAGTAACTTTTAAGAATGTTTCCTTGATTTAAAAAGAGCTCGGCGGTAGCGGGTTCGAAGCGGTCGACGCCGAGGATTTGCAACATCTTGCGGCCACCCATGTTTTTGTGGGCTTCGAGAAAGCCATCGCGGATGGCGTTTTGCATAGCGCTCGATAGCCGCGGTGATGCTGACAGCGCCAGCTGTGGCAACGGTTCGGTGCTCAACACAACCGTTAGGCCGCCTTGCTCCATACGTTCGCTGACGAAGGTCGCCGGTAACAGCGCGGCATCGGCTTTTTGGCTGAGCAGCGATTCGATGGCGGCAACGGCGTCGGCGGTTTCGATGACGACAGGTTGTCGTAGCGGATTGGGAAATATCGCCTGCAATCGCGCCGGGCCCATGTGCGGGAAGCCGAGCGTAACGATGCGTTTGTTGGCGAGCGTGGTCGGGTCGGCGATGCGTTGGTCGGCGCGCACGAGCAGGCTGTAGCTCAACGTGTCCGGCACTTTGGCGAGCACGGTAAAACCGAATTTGCGCGCACGATAATCGGTGAAGTGCGGTGCATCGAGCGCCAAGTCGTAGGCGTTGCGGCGCAGCGTCTCCCAGTAAACGACGAATTCGGTCGGCGCCTGCACGACCCAGTCGTGTCCGGTTAGTGCTTTTAAATGTTGGGTCAGTGGGCGATAACCTTGCTCGGCGGGGTGATGCATGAGCGGTTGCAGCAACAGTACCAGCGGCTCATCGGCGAACGTCGTTACCGGCAGCAATACCGCGGCGAGCAAAAATGCCCACCGTCGGCGTCTATTTTTAAAGGCCATGACCAAAGAATAGACGGTCCCGCGGTAGGAGGGCGGACGCCGAGTGACCCGGCGTAGCGACGAGTCGCATAATAGGTCGTTCTGAAACAGCGATGGGAGAAGCAGTTATGGCGTTGATGGAGACACCGATTTGCGATTTTGGCCTGCCGGCGATCGATTTCAAGCTGCCCGGTGTCGATGGTCGTACGTGGACGCTCAACGACGCGCGCGGCGCCAATGGTTTGCTAGTGATGTTCATCTGCAATCACTGCCCGTACGTGAAGGCGGTGCGCGCGCGGTTGATTCGCGAGACGCACGATCTCAAAGCGCTCGGTATCGGCGTGATCGCGATCAGCTCGAACGATCCAGCGGACTATCCGGAAGATTCGTTCGACAAAATGAAAAAAGTCGCGCACGAATACAGCTATCCGTTTCCGTATGTGTTCGACGAAACGCAGGAAGTCGCCAAGGCTTACGGCGCCGTTTGTACGCCGGACTTCTTCGGTTACAACAAAGAGCTAAAGCTGCAGTACCGCGGTCGGCTCGACGCGTCGCGTAAAGAACCGGTGGCGAATGCGCGGCGTGACTTATATGAAGC
The DNA here is from genome assembly GCA_016199745.1 of Gammaproteobacteria bacterium. Lineage (NCBI taxonomy): Bacteria > Pseudomonadati > Pseudomonadota > Gammaproteobacteria > Gammaproteobacteria bacterium. Next base: position 50,316 of record JACQFZ010000071.1, on the reverse strand, counting down.
GCTGCAGCAGATCGCCCAGACCGGACGTGGTCCGACGGAGCAAGTGGCGAGCATGGGGTGCTCGATTAAGTGGAAGGGCGGGTAGCCGCGCGCTAGTGTCGCGAGCCATTAATTCATTTGACCCGCAACACTAGTGGCGGCGGGAAATTTTATGACACAGTGCGGAAACTCGGCGTCGCTGTCGCCAGCGGCGAGCCGCGTCAGTCGCCGACGCGAGCGGTAATTGCGGTAATGATGCCCTGCAGTATCGCCGTCGGCGTTGGCGGGCAACCGGGAACGACAACGTCGACCGGAATCACGTTGGCGATGCGCCCGCGGCTGGCGTAGCACTCGCCGAAGACGCCGCCATCGGCACCGCAATCGCCGATGGCGATGACCAACTTAGGGTCGGCGGTCGCTTCATAAGTGCGCTTCAGCGCAACTTCCATATGGACTGATACCGGTCCTGTTACCAGCAACATATCCGCATGTCTCGGGCTGGCGACGAATTTAATGCCAAGTCCTTCGATGTTATAGCGCGGATTGTTGAGCGCATGGATCTCGAGCTCACAGCCGTTGCACGAGCCGGCATCGACGTGGCGGATACAGAGGGCCCGACCCATGATCCGCAGGATGTCCTGTTGCAGCGCCTCGCGTTGACGCAGCGCTTGCGCCGGTGGCGGCGCCGGTTCGCTGACCACTCCGGTTCGGACAATTCGAAATAGTGTGCGCAGCATGGCAGCCTAGAGGTCGTGACCGCTGTACGACAGGTTGAAGGATTTGTTGATCAACGGGAAATCCGGAACGATGTTGTCGATCACCGCGTGTTCGAGTACCGGCCAGTTGTGCCACGATGGATCGTGCGCGTGACAGCGGCGGATAATATTGCCGGCATTGTCGAGTGCGATCAAAACCGGTCCGCGCCAGCCTTCGACGCAGCCGGTGCCGAAGCCGGTTTCCGGTGTGGCACCGAGCTCGCTGTGGATCGGGCCGCCGGGAAGCTGTTCCAGGAGTTGCTGGCACAACCGCAGCGACTCGACGACCTCGTCGAAGCGGACAATGACGCGCGCGGCAACATCGCCGCTTCGGTGCGACACCATGTGTACGCCGAGCGTGTTATACGGCGCCGATGGATGATCGCAGCGCAGGTCCCATAGTTGACTGCTGGCGCGACCGGCGAGGCCGGTGAGACCGAGTCGCGCCGCCAGTGCCGGCTCGACGCGGCCGGCACCGATGAAACGATCCTGTAGGCCGGTATGATCGTCATAAATTCGGCGCAACGAGGCGACATCACGCGCTAGCGCTTCGCCCTCACGGAGCAGCGCCGTCCGCACATCGTCGGCGAGATCGAGAGCGACGCCGCCGGGGATGACATAGTCCATCGGGTAACGGTAGCCGAAAGCGGCGACGTTCGACTGCAATACGTTTTCCTTCAGCAAAGAGAACTGCGTCAGACCGACAGCGAAGCCGGCGTCGTTGCCGAGCGCGCCGAGATCGCCGAGATGATTGGCGATGCGCTCGCGTTCGAGGCAGAACGCGCGCAACCACAGTGCGCGTGCTGACAGGGTCGTGTGGCAGAGGCTTTCCAGTGCCATGCAGTAGGCCCAGGAAAACGCCACTGCCGAATCGCCGGACACGCGCGCCGCCAGTCGCTGGCCGTCGCCGAGCGTCATTGACTCGAAGCGCTTTTCGATGCCTTTGTGCACGTAGCCCAAGCGCTGCTCGAGGCGCAGCACTTTCTCGCCGACAATCGAAAAACGAAAATGCCCGGATTCGATGATGCCCGCATGCACCGGCCCGACCGGAATCTCGTGCACGCCGTCGCCTTCGACCGGCACGAACGGATAGGCGGGCGTACCGATGTCGTAACGGTGCGCTGCTGGAAAATCGCGGCGTAGCGGAAACGTGTTCGTCGGCCAAGCTTCGTGCCGCAACCATGGACGCGCATCGTCGCCGGCAGCGCGTACACCGATCATGTCATAAGCGGCACGCTGCATGCGCGCGGTGTTCGGAAACGTCGGGGTGAGCGTCGGATATTCCGGCGCCGACTCGGTTAGCGGCAATTCCAGCACCGCCAATCCTTGTTGATCCTGCAGCGTTGCTCGCACGAGAAAGCCGCCGGCGAGATCGCGTACATCGCTGGCCCACAGGGTTAACAACCGGCCGCCGGCGTCGCGCACCGCGGCGGTGAATGCGCGCCATTGTGCTGCGTCGACGCGTGCCCGCCGCACCGGCACGGCGGTCGTCAGCGATTCCCAGGCGATACGGTCTATTGTCTTATTCAGAATTTGCTCCTGTATTCTTCCTCCCCTCAGGGGAAGGAACCTAATATTCCATCGCGCGACTCACTATTGGATCAACTCGGCCGCCTGTCGATACCAATCGGCCAAGTAAGGCGGAATATACAAGCCGAGCAGCAGTACGATCGCCAGATGCACGAACACCGGAATCAGCGCCGGCGCGTGCGGCAACCGGGCGACGTTGGTTTCGCCGAACACCATCGGTTGCACACGACTGAAGATGGCGGCAAAGGCGACGCCGAGCGCGAGCAGCAACAGCGGCGTCGCCCACGGTTGCTCGCGCATCGCCGTCGTCAGAATCAGAAATTCACTGGCGAATACGCCGAACGGCGGCATGCCGAGGATCGCCAGTGTGCCTAACATCAAGCCCCAGCCGACCGTCGGGCTCACCGTCACCAAGCCGCGGATGTCGTCCATGATTTGGGTGCCGGCTTTTTGTGCGGCATGACCGACGGCGAAGAAGATCGCCGACTTGGTGAGCGAGTGCACCGTCATGTGCAGCAGGCCAGCGAAGTTTGCCACCGGCCCGCCGAGACCGAAGGCGAAGGTGATGATGCCCATATGCTCGATCGACGAGTAGGCAAACAGTCGCTTGATATCGCGTTGGCGCCAGAGGAAGAACGCCGCCAGCACCACCGATAATAAGCCGAAGGCCATCAGCATCTGGCTCGGCAACGTCGACTGCAACGCGCCTTCGACCAGCACTTTGCAGCGGATCACCGCGTACAACGCGACGTTGAGCAGCAGCCCGGACAGCACCGCCGAGATCGGTGTCGGACCTTCGGCGTGCGCATCGGGCAGCCAGTTGTGTACCGGTGCGAGTCCGACCTTGGTCCCGTAACCAACCAGCAGAAATACGAACGCGAGCCCGAGGATCTGCGGCTCGAGTTGACCTTTGACGTCGTTCAGGTGGGTCCACAGCAGCGCGCTCATGCCTTCGATGCCGGGCAGCTGCTCGGCGGCGAAGTACAGCAGGATCGTGCCGAACAGCGCTTGCGCGATACCGACGCCGCACAGGATGAAATATTTCCACGCCGCTTCTAAACTTTGCGGCGTGCGGTACAGCGATACCAGCAGCACCGTCGACAGTGTCGCCGCTTCCATCGCCACCCACAGGATGCCGAGGTTGTTGGTGAGCAGCGCCAGCAGCATGGTGAACATGAACAGTTGGAACATGCCGTGATACAGGCGCAGCCGTTTGTGGGTGACGCGCCCGTGAAGGGCTTCAATGCGCATGTACGGTCGTGAGAACAACGCCGTCGTTAAGCCAACAAGGGCGGTGAGTGACACCAGAAAAACGTTGAACGAGTCGACGAACAGCTGATCGTTCCACACCAACATCGGCCCGTCGCGAATGACGCGCACGGTCAGTACCGCCGCCGCGACCAACGTCGCCGTACTCGCCAGTACGTTGACCTCAGGAGCGTGTTCGCGCCCGCCGATCAAGAGCAGCAGCAACGCCCCGGTCAACGGTACACCGAGCAGAACCAGTAATTCCATGTCAGCGTTCCTTCAGCGATTCGAGGTGCTGCAGGTCGAGACTGTCGAACTGCTCGCGAATGTGGAACAGAAAGATGCCGAGCACCAGCACGCCGACCAGCACGTCGAGCGCGACACCGAGTTCGACCACCATCGGCATGCCGTAGGTGGCGCTGGTGGCGGCGAAGAACAGGCCGTTTTCCATCGCCAGGAAGCCGATCACCTGGGCGATCGCCTTGCGCCGGGTGATCATCATCAGGAACGCCAGCAGCACCACCGCCAACGCGATACCGAGCGTGCTGCGCGTAACCGTTACTGCCAACGCCGAGATTGGCTGCGCCAGGCCGAAGGCGAACACCACCAGCATGAGGCCGAGCAACATCGTCGTCGGTATCTTCACCAGCGTCTCGATGTCCCACTGCACGTGCAGCCGCCGGATCAGGCGATAGAGGATCCACGGCAGCACGATAACTTTGAGCATGAGCGTCAGCGCCGCGGAATAATAAAGATGATGCTGGTCGGCGCGGATGGCGACGACGACCGTAGAGATAAACAGCACCAGGCCCTGCAACGCCAGCAATTGCACCAGCAGCGCGATCCGCCGCTGTGCTAGCATGGCGAATGACAGCAACAGCAGCAGCGCCGCCAGCAGGTTGATGAGTTGGGACGACAGTGGTAGCGGGTTCATGTGTCAGCTCCCCAGTAACAACCGAATGAGCATTCCCAGCACCGCCAGCAGAAAGGCGGTCGCCAGAAATTCCGGCGCGCGGAAGATACGCAGCTTGGCACTCACGGTCTCGATCAGCGCCAGACCGCTGCCGGCGACCAGCAGCTTGGCTGCCAATAATACCGTCGCCGGCAACAACGCCGTCACCGGCGCGTCGCCACCGGCGATACCCCACGGTACGAACAGCGCGAAGCCGATGCAGGCGTAGTTGAATAACTTCAGCGCTGACGCCCACTCGATCAGTGCCAGGTGGCGCGCGGAGTATTCGAGCACCATCGCCTCGTGAATCATGGTGAGCTCGAGGTGGGTCGCCGGATTGTCGATCGGAATGCGCGCGTTCTCGGCGAGCAGCACCATCAGGAAGGCTACCGCCGCGAACGCGAGGCTCGGATAGATGGCGAGTTCGTGTTGCACCAGCGCCGCCACCGTCGCCGGCAGCGCCGTGCTGCCGACCAGCAACGAGGTGGTGAAGAACACCATCAGCAACGCCGGCTCCGCCAGGAAGCCGATCAGCATTTCGCGGCGCGCCCCTAACGAGCCGAATGCGGTGCCGATATCCATCGCCGCCAGGGCAATGGCGACGCGGGCGGTGGCGAACAACCCGACCAGGGCGATGGCATCGGCCACTCGGCCAAACGGCAGGTCGACGCTGATCGTCGGGATAATGGCGGCGACCAGCACCATCGTGCCGAACAGGACATAGGGCACGCCGCGAAAGATCGGTGACGCGTGTGTCGCCAGCACCGCGTCTTTGTGCAGCAGCTTGCGGATCAGGCGGTATGTCTGTAGCAGCGGCGGCGCGTTGCGATTCTGCAACCACGCGCGGCATTGATTGACCCAGCCCAAGTACAGCGGCGCGACCGCAATCGCGATCAGCACCTCGACCACCTGCGTGAGCACATCGATCGCGTTCATAGGACGATCATCAATAACACCAGCAGCGTCACGAAGCTGTACAGCAGGTAGGTGGCGATACGGCCGTGCTGTAGTTTGCCGACCAGCTCGGCGGTGCGCTGCACGGCGGTGGCGAGCGGCAGATAGAGCGCGTGCCACAGGCGGTCGGCGACCTGCACGCGATAGTGTGGGCGTGCGTCGAACGGCGACGGCAGCTCGCGCGTCATGCGGAAGAACGATTCGAAGATTTGCCGGATCGGCTGGCCGAATCCTTCGGCGGTGTCCTGCATGCGCGCCGTCAGCGCCGGATAGCCGCAATCCCACGGCGGCGCCCGGCGCACGCGCCCGTGATACAACCGGCGCACGACAACGAATGCGATCGCCACCACGAGCAGGATACTGACGAAGAAAATCAGCGGGCTGTAGCTCGCGCGCGCGGCCGATATCGGCGCCAGCAACCACAGGCTCGGCGTGTGGTTCGCGAGCGGCGTGTCTAAAAGAAATTCGCTGACATGGCTCAGCAGCGCGAACACCGGCACCGGCAGGACGCCAAGTAGCACGCAGCCGGCAGCGAGCCACAACAGCCCGAGCCGTTCGAGCCGGCCGGCGTCGTGCGCCTGCTCCAGTTTCGGTTCGCGCGGTTGGCCGAGGAAGATGACGCCATAGAATTTGACCATGACGTAGCCGGCGAGCGCCGCCGTCAGTACCAGCAGCGCCGCGCCGAGCGGCAGCAGCATGTTCACAAATGGCTGTGGAACCGTCGGCGTAAACAGAAACGCCTGCAGTAGCAACCACTCCGACACAAAGCCGTTGAGCGGCGGCAGGCCAGCGATCGCCGCTGTGCCGATGAGCGCAAGCCCGGCGACCCATGGCATGCGCCGCGCCAGACCGCCGAGCTTGCCGAGGTTGCGTTCGCCGGTCGCATGCAACACCGAACCGGTGGCCAGGAACAGCAGGCTCTTGAAGTAAGCGTGGTTCAAACAGTGCAACAGGCCGGCGGCGAGCGCGATCGCCGCCAACTCCGGCATCTGATAGGCATCGAACGCGATTGCCAAACCGACGGCGGCGAAGATGATGCCGATGTTCTCGATCGACGAGTGCGCCAGCAGCCGTTTCATGTCGGTCTGCACGGCGGCGAAGACAACGCCGTACAACGCCGTAAACAGGCCGAGCCCGACCAGTAGCAGGCCCCACCACCAGGTCTGTACGTGCAAGAGATCGAAGGTGACGCGCAATAAACCGTAAACCGCGGTCTTCAGCATCACGCCGCTCATGAGCGCTGACACCGGCGACGGCGCCGCTGGGTGCGCTTCCGGTAACCACACGTGCAGCGGCACGAGCCCGGCCTTGGCGCCGAAGCCGAAGGTGGCGAGTAGGAACGCTATCGTCGCCCATGTCGACGACAAATTAGCGGTGCGCATGGCGTCGAACGTGAATTGCCAGCTGCCGCCTTGGAGCACGCCGAAGCACAACAGAATGGCGATAGCGCCGACGTGGGCGATGAGTAAATAAAGGAATCCGGCGCGGCGGATCTCCGGCACGCGATGCTGCGACGTCACCAGAAAATACGATGACAACGCCATCGTTTCCCACGCTACCATGAACGCATAGGCGTCGTCAGCCAACAGCACCAACGTCATGCTCGCCAGGAACATATGATATTGCAGGCACAACAGGCCCGGTGTCGAACCGGTGCCGGCGCGAAAATAGCCGGCGGCGAAGATCGAGATGCCGGCGGCGACAGTGCCGAGTAATAGTAGGAAGAAGCAGGTGAGCGCGTCGGCGCGTAGGTGAAACGGTAGATCCGGCAGGCCGATAGGGAGAACCAAGGTTTCCGGCGTACTAGCGATCGCACCGAACGCCACCGCCGCCAGCACCAGCCCGCCGACCGCACCGAGCGGAAACAGCATGCGCCCGATATAGAGAATGCTGCGCGAGCGTGCCAACCCGAGCACGCCGAGTGCGAACCAAAAGAGGGCGACGGCCAAAAACCAGACGATCGGCGAGCCCAATGCGGCCATCAATAGACGCTGCCCCGGCAGTAAGCTTCTGCAATAGCGGTCATGGAATTGACTCCCATTCTAGTGGCTTCGCGCCCTCGAGCGCATCTTTAGTCGTGAGCGTCGGTCGACCTGTCGTCCGACTGTCATTTGCCTGTGGCGAACCTTGCCCCCTAAAGCCCCGTGAGCGAGAATTCGCGGCCTGGGTTCGACGGCGCCTGCGGCGACGTCGGTCCGTCAATAATCCTTGGCATACCTGGCAACTCACACCTCATGACCGTGAAATCTGAAGCCGTGACCGGCGAGGCGCAAGCCCCGATCAGTCGCCGTACCATCGCCAACGCTGTTCGTGCGCTCTCGATGGATGCCGTGCAAAAGGCCAACTCGGGTCATCCGGGAGCGCCGATGGGCATGGCCGACATCGCCGAAGTGTTGTGGAACGAATTCCTGAAGCACAACCCGGCGAATCCGCAGTGGGCCGATCGCGACCGCTTCGTGTTGTCGAACGGTCATGGGTCGATGCTCCTATATAGTCTGTTGCACCTCACCGGTTACGATCTGTCGATCGACGATCTCAAGAATTTCCGCCAGCTGCATTCGCGGACCCCGGGTCATCCGGAATACGGTTTTGCGCCCGGCGTCGAGACCACCACCGGCCCGCTCGGCCAAGGTCTCGCTAACGCGGTCGGTATGGCGATCGCCGAGAAGACGCTGGCAGCGCATTTCAATCGCGACGGTCATACCGTCGTCGATCATCATACGTATGTTTTCTTGGGTGACGGCTGCTTGATGGAAGGCATCTCGCACGAAGCCGGTTCGCTCGCCGGACACTTGAAGCTCGGTAAGCTCATCGCTTTCTACGACGACAACGGTATTTCCATCGACGGCCATGTCGTCGGCTGGTTCACCGATAACACACCGAAGCGGTTCGAGGCCTACGGTTGGCATGTCATTCCGAATGTCGATGGTCATAACGCCGATGCGGTGAAGAAGGCAGTCGTCGATGCCCGTGCCGAGACCAGCCGGCCAACATTGATCTGCTGCAAGACCGTCATCGGTTTCGGTTCGCCGAATAAGCAGGGCAAAGAGTCGGCGCACGGTGCGCCGCTCGGTCCGGACGAAATCGCCTTAGCGCGCAAGCAACTCGGCTGGTCGCACGAGCCATTCGCCGTGCCGCCGGAAATTTATCGCGCGTGGGACGCGCGTGCCGACGGCGCTGCCGCTGAGCGCGCCTGGAACGAGAAATTTGCCGCTTATAAAAAGACCCATCCGGAATTGGCCGCCGAGTTCGAACGGCGCATGCAGGGTACGTTGCCGGCCGATTGGACCAAGCGCGCACAGGAATATCTGACAGCGACCGTCAGCAAGGGCGAGACCATCGCCACGCGTAAGGCATCGCTGCAGTCGCTCAATGCGTACGCACCGGCGCTGCCCGAGCTGATCGGCGGCTCTGCCGACTTGGCCGAATCGAATTTGACAATCTGGAAGGGCGCTAAGGGCATCACCTCGGAAAACGCCGACGGTAATTATCTCTACTACGGTGTGCGCGAATTCGGCATGTCGGCCATTATGAACGGCTTGGCGTTGCACGGCGGCTTCATCCCGTTTGGCGGTACGTTCTTGGTGTTCTCCGACTATGCACGCAATGCAGTGCGCGTCGCCGCGATCATGAAGGCGCACAGCATTTTCGTTTACACCCACGATTCCATCGGCCTCGGCGAAGACGGTCCGACGCATCAGCCGGTCGAGCACCTCGCCAGCTTGCGTTACATCCCGAACCTAACGGTTTGGCGTCCGTGCGATACGGTCGAGACCGCCGCTGCTTGGCAGGCGGCGATCGAGCATAAAGGCCCGACGGCGCTGGCCCTGACGCGGCAGAACACGCCGCACCAAGCGCGCAGCGAAGCGGCGCTCGCCAACGTCGCCCGCGGCGGTTATGTATTGACCGATGCCGCGAACGGCAAACCGGAAGTCGTCATCATCGCCACCGGCTCGGAAGTCGGCGTGGCGATGGAAGCGCACAAGTTGCTAACGGCGAAAGGTCGACAAGTGCGCCTGGTTTCCATGCCGTGTACCTCGCTGTTCGACGCGCAAGACGCGGCCTATCGCGAATCGGTATTGCCGGCGGCACTGACCCAGCGCGTTGCGGTCGAAGCCGGCATCAGCGATTTCTGGTGGAAATACGTCGGTTTGGCCGGCCGGGTCGTTGGTGTCGATCGTTTCGGCGAATCGGCGCCGGGCGGCGCGGTCATGAAGGAATTCGGTTTCACTGGCGAGCATGTCGCCAAGATCGTCGAACAAATTTTGTAACGTTTAACAGCTTAACTTTCCGGAGAACGAAGATGACCATCAAGGTCGGCATTAATGGTTTCGGCCGCATCGGCCGTATGGTGTTCCGCGCGGCGGTGCAGAATTTCCCCGATGTCGAGATCGTCGGCATCAACGACTTGCTGGAACCGGATTACCTGGCCTACATGCTGTCGCACGACTCGGTACACGGCCGCTTCAAGGGTAATGTCTCGGTCGACGGCAACACGCTGGTGGTCAACGGCAAGAAGATCCGCCTGACCGCCGTGAAAAATCCGGCCGAGCTCAAGTGGGGCGAGGTCGGCGCCGATGTTGTCGTCGAATCGACCGGCCTGTTCCTGACCAAAGAAACCTGCGAACCGCATCTTGCCGCCGGTGCCAAGAAAGTCATCATGTCGGCGCCGTCGAAGGACGACACCGCAATGTTCGTCTACGGCGTGAACGACAAGACCTACGCCGGCCAGAAGATCATCTCCAATGCGTCCTGCACCACCAACTGCCTGGCGCCGATTGCCAAGGTATTGAACGATAACTTCGGCATCAAGCGCGGCTTAATGACCACCGTGCACGCGGCGACTGCCACCCAGAAAACCGTCGATGGTCCGTCCAATAAAGATTGGCGCGGCGGCCGCGGTATTCTCGAGAACATCATCCCGTCATCGACCGGCGCCGCTAAGGCCGTTGGCGTCGTTATTCCGGAACTGAACAAGAAGCTCACCGGCATGGCGTTCCGCGTACCGACCTCAGACGTGTCGGTGGTCGACCTGACCGTCGAGCTGAAGAAAGACGCGACCTACGCCGAGATTTGTGCGGCGATGAAGGCGGCGTCCGAGGGCCCGATGAAGGGCGTGCTTGGTTACACCGAAGACAAAGTCGTGTCGACCGATTTCCGCGACGATTCACGGACGTCGATCTTCGACGCCGAGGCCGGCATTGCGCTTGACGGCACCTTCGTCAAAGTCGTGTCGTGGTACGACAACGAGTGGGCCTACTCCTGCAAAGTGTTGGAAATGGCGCGCGTTATCGCCAAGTAATAAAGGGACCCACCAGCGATGAGCTTAATAACAAAGAAGGGAGGGATACGCATTGGCTGGTGGGCTGTCGGAGTGTCGGGCTTGATTGTGGTCAGTTCCGACGCCGCAATCGCAACAAGGCGAGTGCGCGCAGATGAAACAGACTATCGCCGACATGGAAAAAGAGTGTAAGGCGCAACTGTGTCAGTAATTCTTTTCGCAAAGGGTCGTTTATGTCGGTAATCAAATTAGTTGATTTAAATCTCGCCGGTAAACGCGTGTTAATCCGCGCCGACCTCAACGTGCCGGTCAAAGACGGTAAAGTGACGAGCGCTCAACGCATTCGTGCGTCGTTGCCGTCGGTCGAGTTCGCGATGAAGCAGGGCGCCAAGGTTATGCTCATGTCGCACCTCGGGCGACCGGAAGAGGGTGTATACAGCGAGGAGAACTCGTTGCAGCCGGTGGCCGATGTGTTGTCGGAGTTGCTCGGCAAGAAGGTGCCGCTGGTGAAGGATTATCTCGACAAGGCACCGGCAATCAACAATGGCGACGTCGTGTTATTCGAGAACGTGCGCTTTAACAAAGGCGAGAAGAAGAACAACGAAGCGTTGGCGAAGAAATACGCCGCACTGGCCGATGTGTATGTGATGGACGCGTTCGGCACCGCGCATCGCGCCGAAGGCTCGACCCACGGCGTCGGCATGTATGCGCCGGTGGCGAGCGCCGGCATTCTGTTAGCCAACGAGCTCGAAGCGCTCGGCAAAGCGCTGGCGAATCCGAAGCGGCCGTTGGTGGCGATCGTCGCCGGCTCGAAGGTGTCGACTAAGCTCACTGTGCTCGAAAATCTGGCGAACGTCGTCGATCAACTGATTGTGGGCGGCGGTATCGCCAATACATTTATCGCCGCCGCTGGTTACAACGTCGGCAAGTCGCTGTGCGAAGCTGATTTGGTCGACACCGCCAAGAAGTTGATGCGCCAGGCGAAGGCGCGCGGTGCCGATATTCCGGTGCCGACCGATGTGGTGGTCGCCAAGGAGTTTAGCGAGACGGCGAGAGCTATCGTTAAGAAAGTGAACGACGTGGCCGACGACGAGCTCATTCTCGACATCGGCCCGGAGACGGCGAAACGCTTGGCCGATATGTTGAAGCGCGCCGGTACCATCGTCTGGAACGGTCCGGTCGGCGTGTTCGAGTTCGATCAGTTTGGCGAAGGTACGAAAGTATTGGCGCACGCCATTGCCGAGAGCCCGGCGTTCTCGATCGCCGGCGGCGGCGATACGCTGGCGGCGGTCGATAAATACCAGATTGCCGACAAAGTGTCGTACATCTCCACCGGCGGCGGCGCGTTTCTCGAATTTCTCGAAGGCAAGAAGTTGCCGGCGGTAGCGATGCTCGAGACGCGCGCGCAGAAGTAGCACGTTCACGCGCCGGCATCGCTGGCGTATCCGCATATAAGAAAAAGACCCGAAGGTGCACCCATGTTTCGACGCACAAAAATCGTTGCCACACTTGGTCCCGCGACCGACGATCCGAAGGTGATGGAAAAGCTGGTCGAGGCCGGTGTTGACGTCGTCCGCCTTAATTTCTCGCACGGCACGCCGACGGTCCACGCCTTCCGCGCCCAGCTCGCGCGCGAACGTGCGCACGCGCACGGTCGTTACATCGGTGTCGTCGTCGATCTGCAGGGGCCAAAGATTCGCATCGGTAAATTCCAGCAGAGCCCGATCGAACTCGTCGAAGGTAGCCGGTTCGTGCTCGACGCCGATATGTCGCTCGATGCCGGCACGTCCGAGTGCGTCGGTGTGACGTACAAGACATTACCGCAAGACGTCGAGCAGGACGCAACACTGCTGCTCGACGATGGCCGCATTGAGCTCAAGGTCGATCAAGTCGACGGTAACCGCGTGATCTGTCATGTCGTCGTCGGCGGCCCGCTGAGCAACAACAAAGGCATCAATCGCAAAGGCGGCGGCTTATCGGCGAAGGCGCTAACCGAGAAAGATCGTGAAGACATCAAGTCGGCCGCCGCTCTCGGCGCCGATTACTTGGCGATCTCGTTTCCACGTAGCGCCGCCGATGTGCACGAGGCACGCGAGTTGCTGCGCGCCGCCGGCGGTCACGGCGGCATCATCGCCAAGATCGAGCGCGCCGAGGCCGTTACCGCGCTCGCCGAAATCGTCAATGCGGCCGACGCCGTCATGATCGCGCGCGGCGATCTCGCCGTTGAAGTTGGCGACGCTGCTGTGCCGCCGATTCAAAAGCGCATCATTCGCATGGCTCGTCGCATGAACAAGATCGCCATCACGGCTACGCAGATGATGGAGTCGATGATCGAAAACGCGATCCCGACGCGTGCCGAGGTCTCCGACGTTGCCAACGCCGTGCTCGATGGCACTGACGCGGTGATGTTGTCGGCCGAAACGGCCAGCGGCAAGCACCCGGTGGCGGCGGTAGCGGCGATGGATCGTGTGTGCCGCGTTGCCGAACACGAAGAAGAAGCGCATTTATTGCGCCAGCGGCGCGATGTTCCGTTCAAGCGGGTCGATGAGGGCATTGCTATGGCGGTGATGTACGTTGCTAACCATTTGCCGGTAAAAGCAATCGCGGCGCTGACGGAGTCAGGTAACACCGCTTTGTGGATGTCGCGCATCAGCTCGGCTGTGCCTATCTACGCGATGACGCCGCAGCCGCATACGCTAGGCAAGGTCACGCTGTATCGCGGCGTCTATCCGGTGTCGTTCAACGAGCGTAGCGACGATCCGGCGGCGGTGATGAAGGCGGCCATCAGTAAACTGCGCCGGCGTCACGCGGTCGATGACAACGATCTCGTGATCCTCACCATCGGCGAGCCGATGTCGAAATCGGGCGGTACAAATACGATGAAGATTATTCGTGTTGCCGATTTGCACGACGAGTAATCGCTTCGAAAAATTCCTGCCGCATTCGCAGGGAAGAAATTACTGCGCGGATTGTTCCGGCTACGTACCGATGGCGTGGCATTTGGCCAGCAGTATGAACACCATCGATTTGGCGAACGTCGTCAGTCGGATTAACAAAGAAGATCTACAGGCGGGCGATATTCTCGGCGTGATCGGCCCAGGCACCGGCGGCGACAACGGTCATGTTCTTATCTTCGACCAGTGGGCGGACGCGGGACACAACAACTACTACGCCTATGAGCTCGCCAGCGGCAACAACACCGCTTATCACGTCGTCAAGTATCCTTACGGGTCGGCGAATCCGGGTGTTTACTATCCGTATCGGTATCGGAGCATCGTCAACGATCCAGCGCCGGTTGTGTCGGTCGGTCCGGCTATTAATTACTTGCTAAAACGACTAGAGTCTTTTTTGCCGGGCCACGCACGCTTTGTGCGTGGCCCGGTGGGCAGTCCGAGTAAAGGCAAGCATCTAAAAGCAAAAATATAATTTCATCCCGCTGTTTCGCTTACGCCGCTTCTCGTTCCATCTGCGATTGATACTTCCCGGTAGCCGCCAACGAATTGAATTTCGTTCGTCGCTGCAACTGCTTCTGTGCCGCCGCCGCGTTCGCCGTATTGCCGCGCCAGGTTTCCATCACCGGTTGTTGCAGCGCGCGCGAATACGAGAACGTCAACGGCCACGGAAGATTGGGATGGCGCGCGTTCATGGCGTTCAAGTGCGCGGTTGCTTCCTCCGTGCCTTGACCACCGGAGAGAAACACGATTCCGGGTAGCGATGCCGGTACCGAGTTGAGTAGACAGCGCACGGTTGCATCGGCGACTTCATCGACGCTTGCGCGCTTCGGCGCTTCTAAGCCGGAGATCACCATGCTCGCTTTCAGAATGACGCCTTCAAAAGCGACGTGGTGTTCGGCGAGTTGTTGGAACGTCAAACGCAGCATATGCAAGGTCGCGTCGTAGCATTGTTCGAGGGTGTGATTGCCGTCGATTAACACTTCCGGCTCGACGATCGGCACAATGTTCGCTTCCTGGCACAGTGCCGAGTAGCGCGCCAATGCATGTGCGTTCGCTTCCAAACAAAAATGGGTCGGCAATCCCGGACCGATGTCGATCACGGCGCGCCACTTGGCAAAGCGCGCACCCATCTCACGGTACTCCTTCAATCGCTCGCGTAGCCCATCGAGGCCTTCGGTCACCTTCTCGCCGGGAAAGTTAGCGAGGTCCTTCGTGCCTTTATCGACCTTGATGCCGGGAATTATGCCGAGGCGTTCCATATATTTAGCGAACGGCACACCGTCGCTCATGGATTGACGGATAGTCTCATCGAACAGGATCGCACCGCTGATATATTTATTTAAGTCGGGCGTGCTGAGCAGCAATTCGCGATACGCCCGGCGGTTGTTGACGTTGTCGTCGATGCCGACTTTTTGGAAGCGCTTGGCGATAGTGGGCGCACTCTCGTCCATCGCGATCAGACCCTTGCCTTTGGCAACCAGCGCCTTAGCGGTCGCCTGCAGTTCGGAAATGTTCATACGCTACCCTCCATGTCGGTTTACGCGGGAAATAGGTCGGTTACGGAGCAATCTGATTTAGCCAGAGCGGTCCGCCGCCGTCCAGGCAAGCGGATTTCTTGAAGAAGCAAATATGGGTTGGTAGGCTACGCGCCGTCGCCCCTCCCGGAAAGCCCAAAATCTCGTTATCGGCGCGTTCATTTGTCCCCGGGGCCGAATTCGAAAACCTATTGTCGATTAAGTGAAGGAGAAATTATGGCCTTAGTATCGATGCGCCAACTGTTAGACCATGCCGCTGAGCATGGTTACGGTGTGCCGGCGTTTAACGTAAATAACCTCGAGCAGATGCGCGCGATCATGGAGGCCGCCGCCGAAACGCAAAGCCCAGTGATCGTGCAGGCTTCGGCCGGTGCGCGCAAATACGCCGGTGCGCCGTTTCTGCGCCATCTTATTCTCGCCGCGATCGAAGAGTGGCCCGAGATCCCCGTCGTTATGCACCAAGACCACGGCACCTCGCCGGCGGTATGCCAGCGTTCGATTCAGCTCGGTTTCTCGTCGGTGATGATGGACGGTTCGCTGAAAGAAGATGGCAAGACGCCGTCGGTGTACGACTACAACGTCGAAGTGACGCGGCGCGTGGTCGACATGGCGCACGCCTGCGGTGTGTCGGTCGAAGGTGAGCTCGGTTGTCTCGGCTCGCTCGAAAGCGGCATGGCCGGCGAAGAAGACGGTGTCGGCGCCGAAGGTAAGCTCGATCACTCGCAGTTGCTGACCGATCCGCAAGAAGCTGCCGATTTCGTGCGCAAGACTCGCGTCGACGCGCTTGCCATCGCCATCGGTACCTCGCACGGCGCTTACAAATTCACGCGCCCGCCGACGGGTGACATTCTGGCGATCGAGCGCGTCAAAGAAATTCATAAGCGCATTCCGAGCACGCATCTGGTGATGCATGGCTCGAGCTCGGTGCCGCAGGAATGGCTCAAAATCATTAACACCTACGGCGGCGACATGGGCCAGACCTATGGCGTGCCGGTGGAAGAGATCGTCGAAGGCATCAAGCATGGCGTGCGCAAGATCAACATCGACACCGATCTACGCATGGCATCGACGGGTGCGGTGCGTAAATTTTTCCACGAGAACAAAAAAGAGTTCGATCCGCGCAAGTGGCTTGCTGTCGCTACCAAGGGCATGAAGGAAATTTGCAAGGCCCGTTATGAAGCGTTCGGTTGCGCCGGGCAGGCACCGAAGGTTAAGCCGATCGGTTTGGAATCGATGACCAAGCGCTACGACAAAGGCGAGCTCGATCCGCGTGTCACTAATTAGAATTAGTCGGCGATGTTTTTGTTCGTCAGCAAGGACAAGGAGCGCGCAACGCTCCTTGTTTTTTGACCAAATCAATTATTAATTGAAAATTAACGAGTGGTGCGCTGTCGAAAATCTTGTAGGCGACATAGCGCTGAAATAGTGCGCGCAGCGGCGACGCGCTTCATCACTAATGGTGGTTAAGTAGGGGTTGGGAAATTGAAGATCTTTCGGCTTTTAGTAGTGTTGATGTTGGCGTTTGGGTCGATTGCGTTGGCCCATGCCGATGATAAGTACTACCTCCAAGCGGCTGAATATGACGCCACCGCCCATGTTATGGGTCGAGTGCGGACGGAATGTGGTATCGAAGGATTATTGGATACGCACGTCCTCGAGCAGGTGAAGCAACGGTTTCCCGCGAGCGAGCGGTTGGACAGCGCCGCGCCGGTTCCCAGCGGGCAGGTCCTTTCTATAACGATTCTCAACGTCGGCGGTATCGGCGGTGGTCCGTGGACCGGCGCGAAATCGATCACGGTGCGCGCTGAATTGAAGCGCGACGGAAAAGTCCTGAGCTCGGTCGTCAAAAATCGCCAGTCTAAAGGTCATCCGATGCAGTTCGGCACTTGCTCAATTTTTGAGCGTTGTGCGAAAGCATTGGGCAAGGACATTACCGGTTGGCTGGTCAAATCGGCAAAGTCGCCATCGACGTCGCCGTCTGAAAATAATTCACCGACAGCGCCCACCGAGGAGCAGGGTGAGCCAAAAGCAGAAGAAGAGACGTCGGGTTAGTAAACCCGACGTTATGCTTTTCGTTTAGCGAAGGTGTGTATGCCGCACTCGAGCTTATCCTGACCAGCCCAGCGGCCGTCACGTTCGTTGCCATCCTCGGCTACCGGCTTTGTGCATGGCCAGCAACCGATACTCTTGTAGCCTTGATCGAGCAACGGGTTGTAAGGAACCTCGTTGACGATGACATATGCCCACATGGTTTTGCGATCCCAGTTGGCGAACGGATGTATCTTCACATACGGCGTGCCGTCGTCATGATCGTAGCGTTCAAGAATGTCGATGTCGACGCGCGTTCTCGCCTGATCGCGTCTTAGGCCAGCGATCCAGGCGTCGAGTCCGGCGATGGCTCGTATATTGGGTTCGATCTTGCGGATCGAGCAGCACTTGTCGGGATCGGATTTATACAGATCGGCGCCGTGTTGCTGCGCCTGCTGTTCGATCGTTAACAACGGCTTGAGCACCGTCAAGTTCAGCTGGTACTTCTCGATCAGTCGATCGCGTAGCGCCAGCGATTCGGCGAACAGATAATCGGTGTCGATCGTAAACACCTGCACGTCCGGCTTGATCTTGGTGGCGATATCGATCAGCGCGCAACCATCGAGGCCGAAAGCGGTGGAGATCGCAATCTTCGGGTAGGTGTCGAATGCAAAGCGCAAGATTTCCTGCGGGGAAGCGGACTCCAGCTCCCCGCTCTTGCGCTTGAGCGTGTCGGGGTCGAACAGCATTGCTTAGCTCAGCCGAGGTAACCGAGCGTTTTGAGCTTATCGGCGATCTTGCGGATGCTCTGGTCGATGCTCTCTTTGGAAGAGTCGACGACGACGTCGGGATTTGTTGGCGGCTCGTACGGATCCGACACGCCGGTGAAGTGTTTGATTTCGCCGGCAATGGCTTTTTTGTAGAGGCCTTTCACGTCGCGTTCGGCCAGCACGTCGATCGGGCAGGTCACGAACACTTCGACAAAGCCGGCACCGGCTTTTTCGATCGACGTGCGTACCTCGTCGCGAATTTCGCGGTAAGGCGAAATAGCGGCAGTGATAGCGACGATACCGTGTTTCGACAGTGTCTTAGCGACCCAGCCGATGCGGCGAATATTGGTGTCCCGGTCTTCTTTCGAAAAGCTGAGGCCTTTCGACAGATGGGTGCGCACTTCATCGCCGTCGAGTACTTCGACTTGATGACCGTGCTCGGCAAGCAACGCCGCCACCGGTACGGAGAGAGTGGATTTGCCTGCACCGGATAGGCCGGTGAACCAGAGAGTTAAGCCCTTACGCATGGCGCAATCATTGCGGTCGGCGGCGCTGCTGTCAATCGCTTCGTGAGCATAAGCTTATAAGACGAGCTCGCCGTCAGTTTTTCCGTGGGCGTTTTGTCTCCCCAATCTCGACCTGTGAAAGACATCGCAGTAAAGTCAGTTGCTGTCGAGGAGGTGTCTGCCATGAAGGCGATAGTGATCGACGCGTTCGGCGGACCGGGCCAACTCCACCTGGTGAACCGGCCGGTGCCGCCGCCTACCGCCGACGAGATTCTGATCGAGCTCCCCTATACCAGCATCAATCCGAGCGACTGGAAAGTCCGCGAAGGTTATCTGCGAGAATCGTCGCCGCATATGTTCCCGCTGATCCCGGGTTGGGATGCGGCTGGGATCGTGCGCCAGCTCGGCGCCGGTGTGACCGGTTACAAGGTTGGCGAACGGGTCTTTGCCTACGCGCGCAAGCCGACGGTGCAATGGGGCACCTATGCCGAGTACGTAAGTGTGCCGGTGACGGCAGTCGCGCGCGTACCGGCAACTATCAATCTGGCGCAAGCCGCGACGATTCCGCTGACCGGTCTGACGGCATGGCAGGCGTTGATCGATTTTGCCGAGATCCAGGCGGGGCAAACGGTGTTGATCCATGGCGGTGCCGGCGGTGTCGGTGGCATGGCGATTCAGCTGGCGCGGTCGATCGGCGCTAAGGTCTATACCACCGCGTGCAAGCGCAATCACGACTATGTGTGCCGGCTCGGTGCTTATCAGGCGATCGATTATTCCGCCACGAACTTCCTGCAGGCGTTGCACAAAAGCGAACCCGGCGGCGTCGATGTCGTGCTGGATACGGTCGGTGGGCCGGTGTTACGCGAGAGCTATCGGGCATTGAAGCGCGGCGGTACGTTGGTGTCGGTCGTGGATCGACCGGATATTGTCGAAGCGGGAAAAATGCGCACCGGCTATGTGTCGGCCCAGCCCGACGGCACGCGCCTTAGCCAGATTGCCGATCTGCTGGCACGCGGCGTTATCAAACCGCCGCGGCTGGAAGAGATGCGTCTGGAAGAGGCGGCGGTTGCCCAGGAGCGCAGCCGTGGCCGGCACATTGCCGGCAAGATCGTATTGCGGATTAAGTAAGTATGGTCGTGCTCGAAGCGTCGGTTAAAATGCGCGCCAATCGCCATGCGGGTGCGCCAGCACCGCGACCAAAAATTTAACGAGGAGATACCATGTCCGACGCGCTGTTCGAATCGAGCCTGAAAAGTTTGCCGCTGCGGCATCGCGGCAAGGTGCGCGATATTTACGACATCGACGACCAGCACATGTTGATCGTTACCACCGACAGGTTATCGGCGTTCGACGTCGTATTGCCGGATCCGATTCCCGGCAAAGGCACCGTGTTGACGGCGATGTCGAACTTCTGGTTTGAGCGGACGCGCCATCTCATTCCGAATCAATTGACCGATGTGTCACTGGCGCAGGTGCTGCAAGACGCCGCCGAGCGCCAGCAAGTCGAAGGTCGCGCCGTTGTCGTGCGCAAGCTGAAAGCGTTGCCGATCGAAGCGATCGTGCGCGGTTATTTGGTGGGCTCCGGTTGGAAGGAATATCAGAAGTCCGGCACCGTCTGCGGCATCGCTCTGCCGCCGGGATTGCGCGAGGCCGATCGTTTGCCCGAGCCGATTTTTACCCCGTCGACCAAGGCGGCCGTCGGCGCCCACGACGAAAACATCGACTTCGCTAAAGCCGCGCAAATTATCGGTAACGACATCGCCGAGCGCGTGCGTGCGCTCAGCATCGCCCTCTATAAAGAGGCGGCTTCGTTTGCACTGACACGCGGCATCATCATCGCCGATACCAAATTCGAATTCGGCCTCGATGCGCCAGGCAACATTACGCTGATCGACGAAGTGCTGACGCCCGACTCGTCACGTTTCTGGCCGGTCGATCAGTACCGCCCGGGCGCGAACCCACCGAGCTTCGACAAGCAATATGTCCGTGATTATTTGGAGAGCCTGGGTTGGGGCAAGAAGCCGCCGGCGCCGAAGTTGCCGGCCGACGTACTGACCAAGACCGCGGAAAAATACCGCGAGGCCCTGCGCCGATTGACCACGTAAAGGTCGGCAGTAGCGCTTCTAATTCCCCTAATCCCCGCACTATGATTAACGGAACAGCGGGGGTCAGGCGATGAAGCAAACGGTATGGGTGGTGGTGGGGTTGGGGTTGTGGGTTTGCGCCTGCAGCCGCGACCCGACGCCGACATCCTCCGAGTCGTCGACCGTGCTAACCGTCGGCGATATGAAATCACTAGCGTCGCTCGACGGCGGTGCACAGCTATACCTAGAGCATTGCGCCCAGTGCCACGGACCCGAGGCCGAAGGGCATCCCGATTGGCAAACACCGGGCGTGGTGGCGGCGCCGCCGCTAAACGGGACTGGCAACGACTGGAAGCGCTCGCGCGCGCAGCTCATGGCCAGTGTTAGGGACGGCATGAAGCGCGATGGCGAGCTGGTAATGCCCGTCTGGAACGGTCGCCTAACCGACGCGCAGATCGCCGATGTGATCGCCTGGTGTCAAACGCTTTGGCCGCCCGAGGTATACGCCCAGTGGCAAAAGACGGCGGCTGGCGGCGGATAATTTCTTCTAACGACGGTTGGGGACGGTATGCGCGCTATTTTTATCTGGGTAATCATCATTCTGGTCATTGCCGCACTTGTGAAATACCTGCTGAGCGATCGCCGCAAGTAACGTCGGTCGTAGCTTCCTTGCTGTTCCCACATTGACGTCAGTTGATAAGGGAACGCAACCGCTCGCTCGCCGTCGAACCGTGAGCACACGCCTGGGCGACCGCGCTCCCTTAACCCTGGAATGTATGTGCAAAACCCAAGGAGGGAATGCCGATGAGCGAAGTCATACGGGAACCACGTGTCCGCCGCACCGAGCTTGAAGATTATTTTCTCGGTTGCGGCTATCGACCGCACTTCGTCGAAGGCTCGCAGCCGGAAGCGGTACACGAGCAGATGGCGGCGACGCTCGATGCGATCGTCGACGAGATCCAAGCGTTTCAGCAAGCCGCGCGTCGTACCGGCAAGCCGGCGCGGCCGCTGTGGCCGATGATCGTGCTGCGTACCCCCAAGGGTTGGACTGGGCCGAAGGAGGTCGACGGCCGGCCGGTCGAAGGGCATTGGCATTCGCATCAAGTTCCATTCGGTGAGGTGCGAACCAATCCGGCGCATCGGGCGCTGCTGGAAAATTGGTTGAAGAGTTATCGGCCGGAACAATTGTTCACCGACGCCGGCCGGCCGCGGCCCGAGCTTATGGCATTGGTGCCGAAGGGTGCGCGCCGGCTCGGCACCAATCCGCATGCTAACGGCGGTTTATTGCTGCGCGAGCTGAAATTGCCGGATGTTCGCGACTATGCGGTTGCGGTCGAGCAGCCGGGCGCGAGCGACGCCGAGGCGACGCGTGAGTTAGGTAAATTTCTGCGCGACGTGATGGCGCGCAATCTGGACGGTGTCAATTTTCGCGTCGTTGCTCCTGACGAGGCCGGATCCAATCGGTTGAGCGCGATGTATGAGGTGACCGATCGGGTTTGGCAGGCGGAGCTTGCGCCACATGACGATCATCTCAGCGCCAACGGTCGCACATGGAAATTTTGTCCGAGCACATGTGCCAGGGTTGGCTCGAGGGTTATCTCTTGACCGGCCGCCACGGTTTGTTCACTTGTTACGAGGCGTTTGTGCACATCGTCGACTCGATGTTCAACCAGCATGCGAAGTGGCTGAAAGTGAGCAAGACGGTGCCGTGGCGGCGGGCGATTGCGTCGTTCAATTATTTGCTGACGTCGCATGTCTGGCGCCAGGATCACAACGGCTTCTCGCATCAAGATCCCGGTTTCATCGATCACGTCGTCCGATCGAGACGCTGGCCGCGGTCGATCTATTGCGTCAGCACTTGCCGGAATTGCGCGTGCGCGTGATCAACGTCGTCGACCTCATGACGCTGCAACCGCGCGAGGAGCATCCGCACGGTTTGTCGAATCGCGATTTCGACCTGTTGTTCACCGCTAACCGGCCGATCATTTTTGCCTACCACGGGTACCCCTGGCTGATTCACCGGTTGACCTACCGCCGCACCAATCACGACAATTTGCACGTACGCGGCTACAAGGAAGAGGGCAGCACGACCACGCCGTTCGACATGGCCGTGCGCAACGAGCTCGACCGTTATCACCTGGCCGGCGACGTCGTCGACCGCGTCCCCGGCCTGAGTCCGACCGCCGCCTACTTCAAGCAATTCCTGCGCGATCGCTTGATCGAACACCACGATTACATCACCCGTCACGGCGAAGATATGCCGGCGGTACGGGACTGGAAGTGGCCCACCAAATAACCGCCGGTGAGTGCTAGGATTACGCGGTAGCCGTCTACCGTAATGAACAAAAATTGGGAGGTTGCATGTTGAATTGGAAACCGTTGGCGAGCGTGGTGCTGCTCGTGTTTGGCATCGCCGGTGAAGCATCCGCCGAAGTGGCGCTGCAATTGCGCCGTGAGGACTTCACCTGGAAAGAATACGACGCCGACGGCGATCGTCTGCTCAAGGAGGACGGACCGAGATACCACCTCGGTGCGATCTGGCGGACGCCGTTCGCGGAACAACGTTGGCTATTGGAAGCGCAAGGCACGCTTTATTTTGGAACGGTCGATTACGACGGCCAGGCGTGTACCCTCAGCGGTAGTTGCACGCCTTACCAGACGGAAACGAAATACAGCGGTCTCCAGCTTGGCGCCACCATGGCGCGCCGGTTCGGTCGCACCTCAGGTTTCGAGTTGTTCGCCGGTGGCGGCATCGATACCTGGAAACGCAAGATCGACGGCAGCGATACCGTCTCTGGGGCGACCGAGGACTGGACCGTGTTTTATGCGGTTGGCGGCGCCGGCGGTTACTGGACCGCGCCGACCGCACGTTTCAGCGTTCGTACCGGCCTCAAGTATCCGCTTTATACCGAAGAGCTGCCCGACTCGTATGACGTGACGCTCGAACCCAAAGGCCGGCTCTCGCTGTTTGCCCGTGCCTCCATGGACTTTTTGGCCGGCGGCCGGCCGCGTTGGGGTTTCGGTCTCTACTACGATAGCTATCGCTTCGATGCCTCCGACCAAGAGCGCGATGATTCCGTGATTGTCTGGCAGCCGGAAAGTCGTCAGGATGTCATCGGCGCGTTCGCGACGATCTACTTCCGCTGAGCCTTACGAGGTAACTGCAATGGACCGGAAGACGGCAGAGCAACTGATGAAAAATTTCGTTGCGCTGACCGGTCCGTTGAACGCTGCCACCTCACTGGCGAACAACATTGCCGACAAGGACGAACAATCGGCCGTTCGACGCGAGATCGGGAAAGTCATGGGGCGGATTTACACCGAGCTCATGACGCCGATCATTCGGCAGTATCCCGATCTCGATCCCGACAAGTCATGACTACCGCGGCTTGATCGCGAGATACGCCCGCTTGATCCGCCGCGCCAGCCACTCGATGCGCGTCAGCTTGTAATAGGCGAGGTCGGCGGCGGGCGCCTGCTCGATGTAACGATGCTTTAGTTTGACCCACGCGTTGAAATCGAATTGCCGCGCCAGGTCGTAGAAAAAACGATTGAACGGCGTGAACCCGCGTTTCTGGACGATGGCGGCGCCGTAGTCGATCAGGCACGGCCGACGACCGTCGATGACCAATAAGTTGTCTTTGCGCTTGAGATCGGCGTGCGCCACACCGCGTTGGTGCAGTTCCTTGATGTATTCCAACAGCGTGTCGAAGAAGAGCTGCCGATCCGCAATCGGCGCGTCGCGTAGCGGCACGCCGTCGATGTAGTCAAGCACGAGGTAGCGCCCGCCTAGCAATCCATGACACGGCGGGCTGCCGGCGAAGCCGTCGAGCCGTTGGTACGCATTGTGCTCGCGCCGCAACGTCCAGCGCGAAAACCAACCACGCACACCGGTGCCCAACGCGACTTTAACGATCAGTCGCTGGCCGTTTGCTTCATATAAATAAGTCTGGCCTTGATAACCGCGGGCATGGGCGGTGCCGCCGGTGCGCGTGTACCGCTCGATCCACTCGACCAACGCCTGCGCTGTCGCCGCATCGAGGCGGGAAGTCATGGTCGAAGCGTTAGGCAGGCAGACGCATATAAAGCAGATACAAGCACCACACCAACAGCGCGGCGATGATCGGCTCACCGTTTTTACGCAGACTCTGGGTGAACGACCACTCGGACGTCTGGCCGGATTGGTACGGCGTCAGTCGCGGGATCAGCGCCCGCGTCTGTTTGTTCCAGGCTTCCCACTGACCGGGAAATAGACGCGCCAGCAATTGATCTTCGTGGCGGATGGTTTGCGGGTAGAAATACAGATTGAACGCGACAAAGAGGATGAAGCTCCACCACCAGCCGGAGGCCAGACAGAAGCCGAACATCAGCAAATGATTGCCGACATACAGCGGATGGCGCACATAAGCGTACGGTCCGGTAGTCGCCAGCACCTTGTCTTTCTTCACGTGGCCCGAGGCCCACAGCCGAACGATCACACCGAGCACGGCGAGGATCGCGCCGACGATAAACATCGGCCGATGAGTCGGCGCACCGACGATGGTCAGCAGGATGAGAATGGCGATGCCGAGGAACTGACGGAAGCGATGGCGCCGGTGGACGATATCGTGCAGGAATTTCTTCAGACCGGTCCGTTTGGTAACGCTTTTCGATTCTGCTTGCATCGGTGATGGTTGCTCTGCTGATCGTGGCTTGGGCGTTTAGGGCGCGGAATCTTAACATAGGGGCATCTGGCGGGAGAGGCGGCGGCCGGCGCCCGGCTGAAAACCCGAGACCGATCGGTTAAAGTGCAATGCCGACGTTGTCCCGAGCCGACCCTATGCGCGACTACAAGCTTGCCCCTTCGATTCTTTCGGCCGACTTCGCCCGGCTCGGCGAGGAAGTCACGCAAGTGCTGGCCGCCGGCGCCGACTGGGTCCACTTCGATGTCATGGATAATCACTACGTGCCGAATCTCACGATCGGCCCGCTGGTATGCGAAGCGTTACGTAAGCATGGCGTAACCGCCCCCATCGACGTGCACCTGATGGTAAAGCCGGTCGATCGCCTTATTCCCGATTTCGCCGCCGCCGGCGCGAGTTACATCACGTTTCATCCCGAGGCCAGCGAGCATGTCGACCGTTCGTTGTCGTTGATTCGTGAACACGGTTGCAAGGCTGGGCTCGTATTCAATCCGGCAACGCCGCTCGATTACTTGAATTACGTCATGGACAAGATCGATATGATCCTCATCATGTCGGTCAACCCCGGCTTCGCCGGCCAGAGCTTCATCCCATCGACCCTCACCAAGTTGCGCGAGGCGCGCCGTTTGATCGATGCCAGCGGCCGCGACATTCGCCTCGAAGTCGACGGTGGCGTGAAGGTCGATAACATCCGTAAGATCGCTGAGGCCGGCGCCGATGCATTCGTCGCCGGTTCCGCAGTCTTCGGCGCGAAGAAAAGCGGCGACCCCCATCGTTACGATTCCGTCATCGCCGCGTTACGCGCCGAACTCGCTAAGGCCAACGGCATCGTGACGTAACGCCCGCCGGTTCCCTCCTCCGCGAAGCGGGGGAGGGCTAGGGTGGGGGTGATCAGCCGACCCTACTTAATTTTCTTCTGAGATTATTTCTTGTCGATTCTCCCGCTACGCGTAAAAGCTGTTCTTTTCGATCTCGACGGCACGCTCGTCGACAGCGCGCCGGATTTGGCGCGCGCGGTCAACAACATGCTGAAGGAATTGGGGCGCGCCGAACAACCGCTGGCGCAAATCATCGATTGGGTCGGCAATGGCATGCCGCGCTTGGTCAAGCGCGTGTTGACCAGCGAGATGGGTGGCGAACCGGAACCGTCGTTGTTCGAGCAGGCGCTGGCGTTGTTCAAGAAACATTACGCGGCCAATCTCGTTGTCCACACGCGGCCGTTCCCAGGAACGATCGAGACGCTCGAGCAATTATCGGCGCGCGGGTATGCGCTGGCGTGCGTGACCAACAAGGCGGAACGGTTTACTTTGCCGTTGTTGGCGCAGTTGGATTTGGCGAAATATTTCGGTCTGGTGGTCGCCGGCGATACGGTGCCGGCGCTCAAGCCCGACCCGGCGCCGCTGCAGTACGCCTGCCGCCATTTCGACATTCCCCCGGCACAGGCGACGTTGATCGGCGACTCGGCGAACGATGTAATGGCAGCACGTGCCGCCGGTATGCCTGCCATCGCCGTGACCTACGGCTACAACCACGGCCAGGACGTACGCGAGCTCAATCCCGATTTAGTGGTTGATTCACTCGCCGAAGTGCCCCAATATCTACGCCTATGGACCGCATGAAAGCCATGAGACACGAGGAACGGAGAGCGAATGCTTGGCGATGGTGGCCGCTGGCCGCGATCGCAAGTGTTCGTCCGTTTAACGCGTAATCTCATGGTGATTCATGTCGGCCACTGCAACATTAAGCAAAGCTGAATTCGATCAGTACCGTCATCAAGGCTTTAACCGCATCCCGCTAGCGCGGGAAGTGTTAGCCGATCTCGATACTCCCCTTAGCGTTTACTTAAAGCTCGCTGGCGGTCCGTACTCGTATTTGTTCGAGTCGGTGCAAGGCGGCGAGAAGTGGGGGCGTTATTCGATCATCGGTTTGCCGAGCCGCACCATCCTTTCTATTCGCGATCACGACGTGTCGGTGACGCGCGACGGCGACATCGTCGAGCGTGAGTGCGTGACCGATCCGCTGGAATACGTGCGTCGCTTCAAGGCGCGTTATCGCATGCCACAAATCGCTGGATTGCCCCGTTTCACCGGCGGTCTGGTCGGTTACTTCGGCTATGAAACCGTGCGCTTCATGGAGCCGCGGCTCGCCGGCGTGGCCAAGCCGGATGCGCTCGGCGTGCCGGACATCTTGTTGATGGTGTCGGACGAGGTCGTGGTATTCGATAACCTGGCCGGCAAGCTGTACGTCGTTATTCATGTGAATCCCGAGATCGACGACGCTTATCGCAAAGCCAATGCGCGACTCGATGAATTAATCGGCCGCTTGCGCAATGGCATACCGTTACCGAAAGCCGAGGTGCCGGCGAAGCCGGTCAACGAAGCCGATTTCCGTTCCGAGTTTCCGCGCGAGCGTTACGAAGCCGCGGTCGAGCAAGCGCGCGAATACATTCGTGCTGGCGACATCATGCAAGTGGTGCTGTCGCAGCGGTTGTCGATTCCGTTTACGGCACCGCCGCTCGATCTGTATCGAGCGTTGCGCACGCTCAATCCGTCGCCGTACATGTACTTCGTCGATCTCGGCGACTTCCAAATCGTCGGCTCGTCGCCGGAAATTCTTGTGCGCCTGGAAGACGGCACAGTGACGGTGCGTCCGATCGCCGGCACGCGCCGGCGTGGCAAAGACGAAACTGAAGATCAAGCACTGGCCGCGGAGTTGTTGGCCGACCCGAAGGAACGCGCTGAGCATTTGATGTTGATCGATCTCGGTCGCAACGACACCGGCCGTATCGCCCAAACCGGCAGTGTACAAGTCACCGATCGCATGGTGATCGAGCGCTATTCGCACGTAATGCACATCGTCTCTAACGTCGTCGGCCGGCTCAAAGACAAACTCGACGCGATCGACGTGCTGCGCGCCACTTTCCCAGCGGGAACCGTCAGCGGTGCACCGAAGATTCGGGCGATGGAGATCATCGACGAGCTTGAGCCGGTGAAGCGCGGCGTCTACTCCGGCGCCGTCGGTTACATCGGCTGGAGCGGCAACATGGATACCGCCATCGCCATTCGCACCGCCGTCATCAAAGACGGCACGCTGTACGTTCAGGCCGGCGCCGGCATTGTTGCCGACTCGGTACCAGCGAGCGAATGGGAAGAAACCATGAATAAGGCGCGCGCCATTCTGCGTTCGGTCGCGCGCGCCGTCAGCGGCTTAAATGGGGGTGCGTGATGCTCCTGATGATCGATAATTACGATTCGTTTACTTACAACCTCGTGCAGTATTTGGGCGAGCTCGGCCAGGACGTACAGGTCTATCGCAACGACCAGATCACGGTTGACGAGATCGCGCGCCTGCAGCCGACGCACATCGTCATCTCGCCGGGCCCGTGTACGCCGAATGAAGCCGGGGTGTCGGTACCGACGATCGCAAAGCTCGCCGGCAAGATTCCGATCTTGGGTGTCTGCCTCGGCCACCAGAGCATCGGCCAGGCTTACGGCGGCCGTATCGTTCGCGCCAAGCAGTTGATGCACGGCAAGACGTCGATGATCCAGCACAAAGGCGAGGGCGTATTCGCTGGCCTGCCGAGCCCGTACGAGGCGACCCGTTATCACTCGCTGGTAATCGAGCGCGACAGCCTACCGTCGTGTCTCGAGATCACCGCCTGGACCGACGACGGCGAGATCATGGGCGTGCGCCACAAGACCTTGCCGGTCGAGGGCGTGCAGTTCCATCCGGAATCGATCTTGACGCAACACGGCCACGAGTTGCTCGCCAACTTTTTAAAAGTCGGCAACCGCTGATCGGCGATGACGGCAAAAGCTTCCGCGCCCGCCGACGAGCACGGCCGCGGCTTTCGTTTGTCGTTGATCATTGCCGTGCTGGCGATGCTGGCGCCGTTCTCGATCGACACTTATTTGCCGTCGTTCCCCGACATCGCCCGCGAGCTCAACGCGGCCGATTGGCAATTACAGCAGACGCTGAGTTTGTACCTGCTCGCGTTTGCCGCTATGACGCTGGTCTATGGACCGCTGTCCGACGCGTTCGGCCGACGCCGCGTGGTGTTGACGGCACTCGTGTTCTACACCATCAGCTCCATCGGCTGCGTGTTCGCGACCGATATTCATGGGTTGCTGTTGGCGCGCATCGGTCAGGGGTTGGCGGCGAGCGGACCGATCGTCATCGGCCGCGCCATCGTGCGCGATGCGTTTTCCGGCGCGCGCGCGCAAAAGGTGATGTCGCAGATCATGTTGCTGTTTGGTGCGGCGCCGGCAATCGCGCCGATCCTTGGTGGTTATTTGCACGATGCGTTCGGCTGGCGTTCGGTGTTCTGGTTTCTCACAGTACTCGGGTTAGGGCTGTGCGTGTGGACTGCATCGATGTTGCCAGAAACGCTGAAGCGCGGCGGCCGGCAAACGGCGCATCCGCGTGCTATTGCCATCGCC
This sequence comes from Gammaproteobacteria bacterium, assembly GCA_016199745.1. Lineage (NCBI taxonomy): Bacteria > Pseudomonadati > Pseudomonadota > Gammaproteobacteria > Gammaproteobacteria bacterium. The sequence goes on along the minus strand of JACQFZ010000071.1, from coordinate 20,619 downwards.
TATTGGCACGCACTCAAGAACAAGGGCTTCATGTTGCTCGTAATGAGCACGGCGGTTAATTTCGGCGGATTGTTTTTGTATGTCGCCGCTTCGCCGGCGGTGCTCTATCAGCACCTCGGTTTCGGTGCCGATCAGTTCGGCTATTTATTCGTCCCGCTGGTAAGCGGTTTGATGTTCGGTGCATTCATTTCTGGTCGGTTGGCCGGGCGCTATACACACGAGCAAGCAGTGAATATCGGTTTCGGCATCATGTTGTCCGCCGCCGTGATTAATCTAGCCGCGTCGCTGTGGTTGTCACCGCAGATCTGGACCGTCGCCGGACCGATGATGATTTATTCCGCCGGCCTATCGATCTCTATGCCGAACTTGAGCCTGCTCGCGCTCGATTGTCTGCCGGACCGACGCGGATTGGCGGCAGCGGTGCAAAGCTTCGTGCAAATGGTGACGATGGCGATCGTTGCCGGTGTTTTAGTACCGCCGTTATCGATGCATTTAGGGTCGCTCGCCGCCGGGACATTGGTGTTGGCGGCGCTGTCGCTGTGGTTTTGGTCGAGTTACCGGCGGCGCACGCCAACGCCGGTAGCGCACGGCGCACCGCCGGCTTGACCGTTTTTCGCGATCCACGACAGAATCCGATCAACCCGTACACAACTGATAAAGCCGCTATGGACATGCCCGCTGCCTTACGCACCGTCACCGAACGCCGCCATCTGTCGTCGGCCGATATGCGTGCCGTTATGCGCACGATCATGACCGGGCAGGCGACGCCGGCGCAGATCGGCGGCTTTTTGATCGGTTTGTGTATGAAAGGCGAGACGGTCGACGAGATTGCCGCTGCTGTCGAAGTGATGCGTGAGTTGTGCACGCGCGTGCATGTCAGCGGCCCGCATTTGGTCGACACCTGCGGCACCGGCGGTGACGGCGCCCATACTTTTAATATCTCCACCGCGTCGGCATTTGTCGTCGCCGCTGCCGGCGCCAAGGTGGCGAAACACGGCAATCGCTCGGCGTCGAGCAAGTGCGGTAGTGCCGATGTGCTCGAAGCGGCCGGCGTGAAGATTATGCTGGCGCCGGAGCAAGTCGCGCAATGCGTGAACGAAGTCGGTGTCGGCTTCATGTTTGCGCTGAGCCATCACGCGGCGATGAAGCACGCCATCGGTCCGCGTCGCGAAATGGGGGTGCGCACGATCTTCAATCTACTCGGGCCGTTGACCAATCCGGCGGGCGCGCCGAATCAATTGATCGGTGTGTTTGCACAGGCTTGGGTCGAGCCGCTAGCGCATGTGTTGAAGCAGCTGGGCAGCGAACACGTACTCGTGGTTCATGCCGCCGATGGCTTGGATGAAATTTCCATCGGTGCGCCGACGCACGTTGCCGAGCTGCGTAACGGCCTCGTTCATGAGTACACCGTGACGCCTGAACAATTTGGCTTTAAGCGCGCGGATATCAAAACGCTGACGGTAACCAACGCTGTCGAAAGTTTGGCGCTGATCGAGTCGGTCTTTGCAAATAAAGCAGGCCCAGCACGCGATATCGTCGCGCTCAACGCCGGTGCCGCCATTTATGCAGCCGGTTTGGCGGCAACGCTCGACGCTGGTGTAAAGACCGCGCTCGCGATTATCGCCAGCGGTGCCGCGCGCGCTAAGTTGCAGGCGCTGACGCGCTTGTCGCAGCAGTTGTTGCCGGCATGAGTGCGACCCCGGACATCTTGCGCCGCATCCTCGCGCGCAAGCACGAAGAGATCGCCGAGCGCGCGCAGCGAATATCGCTGGCACAACTGCAAGCGCGCGCCGGCGCAATGCCGGCGCCGCGCAATTTCGTCGGCTCGATTCGCGACCGTATCGCCGCCGGCCAAGCGGCGGTCATTTCTGAGATAAAAAAAGCATCGCCCAGCAAAGGTATTTTGCGCGCCGATTTTCGCCCGGCTGACATCGCTCGCAGTTACGAGCGTCATGGTGCCGCTTGTTTGTCGGTGCTAACCGACGTCGATTTTTTTCAGGGCGCCGATGAGCACTTGCAACAGGCACGAGCGGCCTGTCAGTTGCCGGTATTGCGCAAGGATTTCACGATCGATGCTTATCAGGTGTACGAGGCGCGCGCGTTGGGCGCCGATTGCATCCTGCTGATCGTCGCCGCGCTCAACGACGTCGAATTGCGCGAGCTGTCGATGTTGGCGCAAACGCTCGGCCTGGGGGTGTTGGTGGAAGTGCACGATGCCGACGAGCTGCAACGGGCGTTGGCGCTGCCGACGCCGTTGATCGGCATCAACAACCGCAACTTGCGCACGTTCGAGACACTGCTCGATACGACGCTGCGGTTGTTACCGATGGTCCCGAAGGATCGTGTGGTGGTTACCGAGAGCGGTATCTTGGTCCCGCAGGACGTCGCTCTCATGCGTGGCAACAACGTGCACGCGTTCTTGGTTGGCGAGGCTTTCATGCGTGCCGACGATCCCGGCGCTCGTTTGGCTGAGCTGTTCCGGCACACCGGTTTCATCGCGTAGCACCGTCGGTTGGCGGGCGCCGATGGCCAAGGCGCGCCGATAGCAGTCGATGGCTTCGCGCGGCTTACCCTGTTGTTGAAAGATCTTTCCCAAATCGCGGTGTGCCTCGGCGTGGTCCGGCTTTAGATCGATCGCCCGTTGCAAGTGGGTGATCGCGTCATCCAGTCGGTCCTGTTGCTGACGTAGCAGGCCGAGACCGTAATGGGCGGCGGCGTATTCCGGATCCAGTGCCAACGCCTGACGCAATGCCCCAAGCGCATCTTCCAAGCGGTCCATCTCATAAAGCGCTTGTCCCATACCGCTGTACGCATCCACCAGATGCGGCTGCAGTTCGATCGCGCGTCGATAGCTCGTCAACGCCGAATGGCGTTGGCCGCAACAGCGCAACGAATGTCCGGCGTTGCAATACGCTTCCGCGAAATTCGGGTCCATGGCCAATGCTCGGCGAAACGCGCGAACCGCCTCGTCGTAGTAATGCCGGGCGTGGAACGCGAGCCCGAGGCTGTTGTAGTACAGCGCCGTGCAGCTACTCGATTTGATCGCGCGGCTGATGAGCTGGATAGCGGTGTCGTAGTGACCGGATTGGTAGGCGATGATACCGAGCAAATGCTGGGCGTCGCCGTTCTTCGCATCGTATGCCAGTACTTCCCGACAGAGTTGTTCGGCGCGCTCTAGCTTGCCGGAAGAATGGTGCTGAAGGGCGGCGTCTAGCATCTCTTCGATCAACATCGGACGTTCGGAAATTAGTTATGTATTGACGTGTATTGTGCGCGCCGCAGGCAGCGGCCGGCAAGCCGTATATACTGAGCAAAATTCGCGGGAGCCAACATGAAGGCGAGTATTCGATGGGGCGGCGGTGTCAGTTTTATCGGCCGCGCGGATAGTGGTCATGATGTTGTAATGGACGGGTCGCCGGAGGTGGGCGGGCAGAATAAAGGCTCGCGGCCGATGGAAGTGGTATTGATGGGGATGGGTGGCTGTACCGCATTCGACGTGGTCCATATTTTGCGCAAGCAGCGCCAAGACGTTGTCGATTGCGTCGCCGACATCGACGCCGAGCGCGCCGAGGCTGACCCTAAGGTTTTTACCCGCATTCACGTGAAATTCCGCATTACCGGCCGCAAGCTGGACGCGCGCAAGGTCGCGCATGCCATTGAACTATCGGCGACCAAGTATTGCTCGGCGTCGATCATGATCGGCAAGACTGCCGCCATCACCCACGATTTCGAAATCATCGAGGCACCGTGACTACGCCGGCCGACGTCGGTTTGCAGTTCGACGCGCTCGTTCGGACCTATTTCCGGACTTGGTTCCGGTTTCATCCGGAGGCGGCGGTCGAGGTCGGTGTGCCCGGTTATGCTCATTTGCTGACGCCGTGCTCGGAACAGGATAAAGGCGCGTTGATTTGCCTCAATGACGAGCTGCGCGTCGAGCTCGAGGAGTTGAACGCGGTCGCGCTCGATCCGGATCGTTTTCTGGATTACCGGATTCTGCGCGGTGCAGTTCAGCTCGAAAATCAATATTTGCTCGACGTCGAATCACGCCGACCGGATCCGCGACGCTGGTTGCCGGTCGATGCGATCTATCAGCTCACCATCCGGCCGGTCGAAAATTTCGAAGCAGCGCTGCTCGCCCGCTTGGCAGCTATCCCGGAGCATTTGGGTGCCGCGCAAGTGAATTTAGAAGCCAGGGCGCCGTCGATTCCACCGCTATGGGTGAGCTCGGCAGTGTTGGCGGCGCGACACGGTGCCGATTTTCTTCGCGCGTTGGAACGGCATCCGAAAGTCGCCGCACTCGCTAACCGGCAGTCGTTGGCGGCCGATCTCGGCAAAGCGGCCGAAGCGCTGGTGTACTTCGCCGATTTCCTCGAGCGCATGGTGGCGCCGATTGCGCACGGCGATTTCGCTTGTGGTAGCGAATATTTTGAAGGTTTATTGCGCCGTCGGCATTTTTTAGACGTCGGCGTCGATCAATTGCATGCCTTCGGCGAACGTCTGTTCGAGAGCACGCGCCAGCAACTCGAGGCGGTTTGTCGCGAGCGCTTTGGTCATACCGACTTCGTACGCGCTGTGCGCGAGATCCAAACGAGCCATCCGTCAGCGGAAAACTTACTCTCGGTTTATACCGAGCGTATGCGCTCGGCACGTGCGTTTGTCGAGGCGCGGGGCTTGGTGACGTTGCCGGCGACCGAGGAGTTGAAGGTTGTCGAGACGCCGATCTTTTTGCGTCATGAAATTCCGTTTGCCGCTTACTGCGAGCCGTCGCCGAACGATCCAGCACAAATCGGTCATTACTACGTCACGCCACCGACGGATGCCGAGCAACTCGCCGAGCATGACGATGTTGGGTTGATGCACACCTGCGTACACGAAGCCTATCCCGGCCATCATTTGCAGTTCGCGACGGCGAACGCGAATCCAGCGGCGCGTACCTTGTCGCGATTGTTGCACCCATCGGCGACGTTCTACGAAGGCTGGGCGCTGTATGTCGAGCAGCTCATGCACGAGCAAGGATTTCTCGATCGCCCGGAGAGTCGTTTGTTATTGCTACGTGACCGGTTGTGGCGTGCGTTGCGCGTGTTGCTCGATATCGAGTTGCACACACGTGGCTTGAGTCTCGACGCTGCCGCCGATCGCATGGTGGCGGCGCTCGGCTTTCCGCGCTCGCAGGCATTGGCCGATCTTGCTTGGTATACGCGCTCACCGACCGTCCCGCTCGGTTATGCCACCGGCTGGGCGTTGATCAATGCGTTGCGCGACCACATTCATACCGCCGAGCCGCAGACATCGCTACGTTCATTCCACGATCGCCTGCTTTCGGTGGGGTCGGTGGCGGCGCCTATGGTCATCCGCCAGGTGTTCGGCGAACCGGCATGGAACGAAGTGCGGCGGAAGGTATTCGGCTAGATTCGGTACGCAGTGGTCGTCATGACCTTTGCGGTCAGACGCATCAGTTTTTTGACGACTGTCGGTAATTCAGCGGCGCCGGCGTCAACCGCGACTGTGGCGTGACGGCTTTCATCGGCGCGCATCTGTTCGATGATGGCGCGGCTCTTGTTATCCGTGGCCGGGAGCCGATCGAGATGACCTTCCAAGTGTTGCACGACTTGCCGCTCGGTTTCCGCCAGGAATCCTAAGCTCCAGCGATCGCCGGCAAGACCGGCGATCGCGCCGATCGTTAACGAGCCGGTGTACCACAGTGGATTGAGATAGCTCGTGTGACCGCCGAGCTCGTTAATACGCATCTCGGTCCAGGCGAGATGGTCGTTTTCTTCCGCCGCCGATTGTTCCATCTTCCCGCGTATTTCTGCACGCCGCGCCGTTAAGGCTTGTCCTTGATAGAGCGCTTGCGCGCAAATTTCACCGCTATGGTTGACGCGCATTAAGCGCCCGGTCAGCTCGCGCTCGCTGGTATCGAGATTATTTTCGGCGAGTGCCGCCGCTGGATTGGCACGCGTTGCGTGCGGTGCTGGACCGAATAATAGGCGGAGGGCTTGATCGAGATTGCCGACGACTTGGTCGACGGCCGAGACGGTGCGGATATTTTTCATGTCAACGAAGATTGCTCGCGTTCAGGATTCATCGCAACTGCCGTCCTGCCCTATACTCGCCGTTCTTCGTTATGCGTGGATCAATCATGTCTTCTTACTATCGCTGCCATGTCTTCTTTTGCACTAACAAGCGCGACGACGGAAGCGCTTGTTGTGCCAACGGCAACGCCCAGGCGTTGCGCGATTATGCCAAGGCCAAAGTGAAGTCTCTGGGATTAGCCGGCAAGGGTAAGGTTCGGATCAATAATGCCGGCTGCCTTGATCGCTGTTCGGAAGGGCCGGCAATGGTCGTATATCCGGAAGGGGTTTGGTACACCTATGTCGACGAGAGCGATATCGACGAAATCGTTGACCAGCATTTGCTCCATGGCCGTGTGGTCGACCGGCTAAAAATCTGATATTTTTCCTTTGAAACAGTTACTTGCATATTTTATTTCCGTTCGTCAGCCGGCGCTATTATGGACGTGAAAGCGCAATCTTCTTTGCTATTCTCAAGACAGGTTTCTGTTGTTTGGCAAGATTGCAGCGACGTTCTTGTAACGGCTCCTCCATCCTCCTAGTGGTGGTTCGGGCGTGGTCCCAAGGGCCACGCCTATTTTTTTACTTATCCGCCCCTTGAAGCGACCAAATCCATTCTGTACTATGCGCGACCTTCTTTGGGGTATTGTTCTCGCATGAAAACCTTTTGGGCCAAGCCGAGCAACATTCGGCGCCAGTGGTATGTTATTGATGCCGCTGACAAAGTCTTGGGTCGCGTAGCGACCGAGGTAGCGCGCCGTCTCCGTGGCAAACATAAGCCGGAGTTCACGCCGAATATCGACACCGGCGATTACATCATCGTGATCAATGCGGAAAAGATCCGCTTGACCGGTGACAAGGGTGGCGACAAGTTTTACTACCGTTACTCCGGTTATCAGAGCGGTTTGAAGCGCATTAACTTCACCGACCTGCAGGCAAGACAGCCCGAGCGCGTGATCGAACACGCCGTGAAAGGTATGCTGCCGAAGAATCCCCTTGGGCGCGCGATGTTCCGCAAGCTTAAGGTTTACGCCGGCGCCGAGCATGGTCATGCGGCGCAGGGTCCGAAGCCGATCGAACTTTAAAGAACTAAGTCACTTCCTCCATGGCTCAAACGCAGACCTATTACGGAACCGGACGTCGCAAATCTTCCACCGCGCGCGTCCACTTGGCCGCCGGCAAAGGCGCCATCACTGTCAACAATCGCCCGCTCGACCAATACTTCGGTCGCGAGACCGCGCGCATGATCGTGCGTCAGCCGTTCGCGGCAGTCGACATGATGGAGCGGTTCGACGTGAACGTGAACGTTAGCGGCGGTGGCCCAAGCGGCCAAGCCGGCGCGATTCGCCACGGTATTACCCGTGCACTGATGAAGTTTGACGAGGAATTGCGCCGCACGTTGCGCAAGGCCGGTTTTGTTACCCGCGATTCACGCGCTGTTGAGCGTAAGAAGCCGGGTCTGCACAAAGCCCGTAAGCGTCCACAGTACTCGAAGCGTTAAACGCGAATCGAGTGGTACGAATGCAAAGAGCCGCGATGCGGCTCTTTGTTTTTGGTCTTTCGTGTCTTTGCAGATAAAATCGTTTTCATCCTTCTTGGGGGATCGTCTAACGGTAGGACGGAGGACTCTGACTCCTTCAATCTAGGTTCGAATCCTAGTCCCCCAGCCAAATAAAAAAGGCCAGCGATGCTGGCCTTTTTTATTTGCGCTATTAATGGGGACTAGGATGAGAACCCTTGGGTTCGACGAGGATCGCCGGGAGCGATCCCGAACGACGGCGCAACGCGCCGTCGGCCCGAAGGGCGAGGCGCAGGACGCGCCGAGTAATCCTAGTCCCCCAGCCAAATAAAGAGGCCAGCGTTAGCTGGCCTTTTTATTTGGTGTACGTAGTCAGCAGGTATCGTTACATCATTCCCAACGCTCTAGGCAGCCACAGGGATAGGGTCGGGAAGTACGTGACGATAACCAGAAACACAAGCATCGTCGTCAGCCAGGGCAGCACCGCCATCGTCAGCTCGGTGATACTGAGCTTGGAGATACCGCTGGCGACGTAGAGGTTGAGCCCGACCGGTGGATGACACAGGCCGACTTCCATGTTGGCGTCGATCAAGATGCCGAAGTGTACCGGATCGATGCCGAGGCGCATGGCAGCGGGAAATAGGATCGGCGCGAAGATGAGAATGATCGACGACGGCTCCATGACGTTGCCGGCGAGTAGCAATACTAGATTCGTGAACAACAAGAACATCGTCTGACCAAGGTCTTTGCTCAAGATCCAATCAGCCATCGCCTGCGGAATGTGCTCGTGCGACATCAGGAACGAAAACAGCGCGGCGTTGGTGATGATGTACAGCAGCATGGCGCTCAAATTCGCCGAATTCATCAGCACCTTCGGTATGTTCTTGAGCGGCATGTCCTTGTACACGAACACCGAGATCACGAATGCATACACCGCGCTCATTGCCGCCGCTTCGGTGGCGGTGAAGATACCGCTGTAGATTCCACCGATGATGATCACGACCAGCATCAGGCCCCAAACACTTTCGCGAAACGCTTTCCAGCGCTGGCGCCAGCTTGCTTTGGGCAGGCGCGGGTAGTTATTTCTTTTTGCCAGATACCACGTCACGCCGCACAGCATGATGGTCAGCAGTATTCCGGGAAACAACCCGGCGACAAACAACGCGCCGATCGATGTGTTGGTCGAGATGGCGTAGATCACTTTCGGGATCGACGGCAGCATGAGGATGCCGAGTGAACCGGCGGTGATGATCACGCCGGCGCCAAAGTGCCTTGGGTAACCCTGCTTCACCATTGCCGGCAGGATGATCGAGCCAATCGCCACGACCGTGGCAACGCTGGAACCACACACCAGTGCGAACATCGCGCAGGCGATGATGCCGGCGAGCGCCAGGCCCCCATGCCAATGTCCCACCAGGCTGGTAGCGAACGCGACCATGCGTTTGGCGACACCGCCGTGTGTCAGGAAGGTACCGGCGAGAATAAAAAACGGGATCGCCATGATCTCGAATTTTTCGATGCCGGTGAAAAGTTTCAGCGCCACCGCTTCGACGGGCACGTGCGTCAGCAAGAATAAAAACGCCAGCACGGTCAGGCCGAGTGCAATCGAGACCGGAATGCCGGTGAGCATGAGCGCGATCAGTAACGCAAACACGATGCCGACCTTGCCCATGAAACAAAGGGCTAATAGGGCGGCGCCAATGAGCGTAAGCCAGATGGCCGAGCGCTTTTTCGTCATCGGCGGGAAGGCGAGGGTGGTAGTGGCAGCGGCTGGTGTGCTCATTTCGCATCTCCTTTCGCGACAGTCGCGGCGACTGTTAGATCGTCATCATCTAATCCTTCAACGTGGGCATGATCGTGACTCGGTAGTTCGCCGGTATGAATGAAGTGCCAGGTGACCTGCAAGAAGCGGAAACACATCAAGTACGAGCCAAGCGGCACCGCTGAGTACACCACCCAAGTCGGCCACTCGAGGTCAGGCGTGGTCGGGCCTTGCGGCAGGTCGCCGGTATCGATACCCAGCGCGTGGAACACGGCGTAGTGCATGCCGTTCTCCCAAATGAAGCGTAAGCCGAGCGTACCGATGATGCCGGTGAAGAGTGCGCCGCAGAGCAGCGCCAGCAGAACGGCTTTTTTGCGCCACTCCTCGGGCAGCCGGTTGACGAGCACATCGACACCGACGTGGATGCCGGTGCGAACGCCATACGCCGCGCCGAACTTCGCCATCCACACGAACATGTAGATGCAGAGCTCCTGTGCCCAGCTCATGTTGAGTGCGATCAACCAATCCTGAATGCCGAATGGCAGTGCGTGTCCGGCCAAGCCGCGATGGATCACGGCAATGAAGATAACGAGGGTGGCCGCTCCCATGAGGAACGTGATGATCCACTCTTCCAGATGATCAAGTAATTTCATATTGAGTATCCCCGCCGGCTGGCGGCACAGAAAGAAAAGGCCACGGCGCGCTCCCGCCGTGGCCTGGTTACGGAGTTACAGCTTGTTCGGATCGAAGCTGGTTTCCTGGTAAATCGACTGCACCAACTCTTTGCCGACACGCTCTTCCTGTTCGTGGTGGACCTTGATCAGCGCTTTTTTCCATTCGCGTTTTTCATCGGTCGTTAGGCTAATGATTTGACTCTTGCCGGACTTGCGCACGGCTTCGAGGGAATCATCGTTTTCCTGTTTGGCGGTCTCATTCGCGTAACGGGTGGCGTCTTTGATAGCGCTGTCGAGTTGTGTGCGCACGTCAGCCGGCAGACTGTCCCAGAACTTCTTGTTGGTAATGACGGCATAACCGAGATAACCGTGGTTCGATAGGGTTACGTATTTCTGTACCTCATGCATTTTCTGGGTGTACAAGTTCGACGGCGGGTTCTCGGTGCCGTCGACAACGCCGGTTTGTAGCGCTTGATAGACCTCGGAGAACGCCATCACTTGCGGAATCGCGCCGAGCGCACGCATTTGCGCGTCCAATACCTTCGACGATTGAATACGTAACTTCAGACCTTTGCAGTCTTCCGGCTTCTTGAGCGGTTTATTGGCGCTCATCACCTTAAAGCCGTTGTCCCAGTAAGCCAGACCAAGGATGCCTTTGGGCTGGAGCTTCTTCAGCAAGTCCTGACCGATCGAACCGTTGGTGATTTTGTGGAGATGGTCGTAGTCGTCGAACAGGTAGGGCAGGTCGAATACTTCGAACTCTTTCACACCGAGGGGTCCGAACTTTGCGAGGGATGGTGCCAGCATCTGTACGGCGCCGAGCTGTAGCGCTTCGAGCTCTTCCTTGTCTTTGTACAGCGAGCTGTTCGGATAGATTTCGACCTTCACCTTACCGTTGGTGCGTTGCTCGGCCAGTTCCTTGAACTTCAGTGCTGCCTTGCCTTTCGGTGTGTCGTTGGCGACGACGTGGCTGAACTTGATGACAATCGGTTCATCGGCAATAGCGACGCCGGAAAATGCAGCAGTGGTGATCAACGCCGCGCAAGCGGTTAGTAAACGTCTTCTGGTATTCATATTTTTTCTCCTAGTTTTTGCGATAAAAAAATACTTAGCTCAAAATTTAAATTTGTAAGTCTGGCCCCTTGCCTTTTTTGTAGATTGCTTCGATTAGCTCCTTTAACTAAAACGCGATTCCATTTCCTTATGCACCGGCAGCAGCGCCTTACGCCAAGCGTCGCGCTCGGCTGCCGTTAGCTCATGAACTTGGGTTGTATTTAGAAGCGCACGCTCATCTGAGCGCTTTGTGGTTTCTTCTTCAGTGGAAAAATTGCGGCAATCCGACCAATTTTTGTTAGCGATCACGGCAGAACCGAGATAGCCACGATTTCGTACGGTTACATGTCTTTGCACTTCGTACATCTGCTGCGAGTGTAGGTTTTATCGTCGGTTGCTCTCAATCTTGCCGGTAACTGTCCGTGAGCGTTCGAGACAGCGCCATTGTGGAGTCCCACATTGCGGGCGACCGCAGACGCGCGCTAGGGTGGCACCATGAACGACAAGGTCTTCATGCGTCGGGCAATCGCCGTAGACGGAAATTTGCCACCGCGTGCCCCGCGCTGGGCATGGGTATTGCCGCGACTCGCCGCGATTCTGGTGCCAATCGTTATCGGCGCACTATTGTGGTTGCTGCATCACAACGACCTCGACGACCAGCGCACAACGATGATTAGCGATGTGCTCTGGCTCGAGCAGAATCTGCGATTCCAAATGGAGCGCAACCTTGAGCAGTTACGCCTGCTCAATATCGACACCGTCGAGACCCGCGCGACGCCGACTTACGATGCGCGCGCCCAAGCCTTGATCCAAAACGGCAGCGGGCTGGTGCAAATCGTTCGGCTCGATCGTATCGGCAGGTTGCGGTCCGTTACCCCGGCGGCGGCGCCGGATCAACGGCAGCGGCTACGCTCGCTCGCCGTCTTTACCGAGGCATCGCGCCGCGCCGTTCAGCTCGACAAGCCGATCTATAGCAAGCCGTTTAATCTCGACGTCGACGATCCTTGCTTCGCAATTTTTGTCCCGCATTACAACGATCGGCCGGCCGATGTCATCGTCGGCGTCTATTCAGTACACGCGCTGTTGTATCAGATGGTGCCGTGGTGGTTCACCGAGAAGTACCGCGTATCGGTGATGGATGCCAATGGCGCGACCTTATCTTCCAAATCACGGGTGCAGACGAGCGACTCGGACTTGTCGTACCAAGTGGCGTTCGATCCACCGGGTCAGGGCTACACGTTGGCGGTGGTGGCGTACCACCATGGCACTCGCCTGTTGCCAGCATTGCTGATGATGACGATCGTGCTGCTGACGGTGGCGATCTTGGTCAGCCTGTGGGCTGTAAAGCGGCACGTGCAACGACGCCATGTCGCCGAGAAGGCGCTGCGCGAGGAGTACGCCTTTCGCAAGGCCATGGAGGATTCGTTGCTCACCGGTTTGCGAGCGCGCGATCTCGATGGGTACATCGTCTACGTCAATCCGGCGTTCTGTCAGATGGTCGGTTGGTCGGCTGACGAACTCATTGGCCGTGAGCCACCGATGCCGTACTGGGCGCCGGAAGAAATGGCGCAGACGTTGACGGTATACGAACAAATCATGGCCGGTACGGCACCGCATGAGGCGGTCGAGCTGCGCTTTCAACGTAAGAACGGTGAACGCTTCGACGCGCTGATCTACGAAGCACCGCTGATCGATGCCAACGGTGTGCATCACGGTTGGATGGCGTCGATGCTCGACATCACCGAACGCAAGCGTGCGGAAGAGCGTTACCGACAACAGCAAGACAAGCTGCAGTTCACCGCACGTTTGGTCACCATGGGCGAAATGGCGTCGACGCTCGCGCACGAGTTGAACCAGCCGCTGTCGGCGATCTCCAGTTACGCCACCGGTTGTCTCAATTTGCTCGACGATAGCAACGGTGCCGCGGCCGCCGAAAGCGACGTTGTACACACCCTGCGTAAGGTGGTGGCGCAGGCACAACGTGCCGGCCAAGTGATTCGTCGGGTACACGAATTCGTGCGCCGGCGCGAACCGATGCAAGAGCCCTGTGCGATCAACACGGTGGTGGAAGATGCCACCGGTTTGATAGAGGTCGCGGCGCGTTGGCGCGGCGTGCGGCTGCAGCTTGATTTGGCACCGAATCTGCCACCGGTGCAGGTCGACAAGGTGATGATCGAGCAGCTGTTATTGAATCTAATTCGCAACGGGATGGATGCCATGGCGCAGACGGTCGCTGACCAGCGCCTGCTGGTCGTGGCGACGGTATCGCACGAACGCGGCGTCTGTGTGAGTGTGAGTGACCGCGGTCCCGGCATCGCGCCGGCAGTGGCGGCACAATTATACGAACCGTTCTTTTCTACCAAGCAAGAGGGGATGGGCATGGGGCTGAACATCTGTCGGTCGATCGCTGAATTGCATCATGGACGGCTTTGGTTCGAGGAACGGGCTAACGGTAATGGCACTACCTTCAGCCTGTGGCTGCCGGTCGAATGAGCACCGCTTATATCGTCGACGACGACGCTGCCATCCGCGATGCGTTGTTATGGTTGTTCAAGTCGCGCGCGGTACCGGCACTGGCATGGCAGTCGGCCGAGGAGTTTATAGAGGACTATTCCGCGCGCATGGCCGGTTGTCTGTTGCTCGATATCCGCATGGACGGTATGACCGGTCTCGAGCTATTCGAGCAGTTGCAAGCGCGTGATTGTCGCTTGCCGGTGATCTTCCTGACCGGCCATGGCGATGTCGGGATGGCAGTTTCAGCGTTGAAGCGCGGTGCCCACGACTTCATCGAGAAACCCTTCAACGACAACGAACTGGTCAACCGCGTGCTCATCGCGCTCGAGCTTGACGCGCGCAATTGCCGCGAACGCGCTGACCTAGCGTCGGTCGAGGCGCGGTTGCAGCAACTGACGGAACGTGAGCGCGCGGTGATGGATCGTATCCTCGCCGGCAAACTGAACAAGGTCATTGCCGACGAGCTCGGCATTGCCATGCGTACGGTCGAGGTTCATCGCGCACGTCTGTTCGAGAAGATGGGCGTAAAATCAGCGGTCGAGTTGGCGCAGCGACTGGCGCGGCGGTCCTAAATTTTCGATGGCGGCGGTTGTTGTAACGAAACAGAGCTGCACAACGCTATGAATAAAAGGCTATCTCTCAGGGCTCATTCTTAAGCTTTTCAAGCCCCGTTTTTTTTATGCCTGTTTTTGTTACAGTCGAAGAATGATCAAAGTCGGAATTATTGGTGGAACAGGTTATACCGGCGTCGAGCTGCTGCGTTTGCTGGCGGTGCACCCGCACGTCAAGCTCGCCGTCATCACTTCACGTGGCGAGGCTGGTAAGAAGGTCGCCGATCTCTTCGGCAGCTTGCGCGGCTACGTCGATCTTGCGTTCAGCGAGCCCGATCCCAAGCAGCTGAGCACGTGTGACGTCGTCTTCTCGGCGACGCCGAACGGTATTGCCATGACGCAGGCGCGCGAGTTGCTCGCTGCTGGTACCCGGCTGATCGATCTGGCCGCCGATTTTCGGCTGCGCGATTCGAAGCTGTGGGAGCAATGGTACAAGATGCCGCACGCGTGTCCCGAGCTGCTTGCCGAAGCGGTCTATGGCTTACCCGAGGTCAATCGCGAACAGATCCGCAAAGCACGCTTGGTAGCGAATCCCGGCTGCTATCCGACCGCCGTCCAGCTGGGGTTCTTACCGCTGTTGGAAAGTGGCTGTGTCGATGCGGCGTATCTCATCGCTGATGCTAAATCTGGCGTCAGCGGCGCCGGTCGCAAGGCGGAGACGCACACGCTTTTTGCCGAGGCTGCCGATTCCATGAAGGCTTATGGCGTGGCCGGCCACCGCCACCTGCCGGAAATTCGCCAAGGCCTGGACGCCGTCCGTGGCAAGCCGGTCGGTTTGACCTTCGTGCCGCATCTCACACCGATGATCCGCGGCATTCACGCGACGCTGTATGCACGCCTGACGAATCCCCAGATCGATCTGCAGGCGCTGTACCAACAGCGTTACGCCAACGAGCCGTTCGTTGATGTTATGCCCGCCGGCAGCCATCCGGAGACGCGTTCGGTACGTGGCGCCAATATCTGCCGACTCGCAGTTCATCGGCCGCAAGGTAGCGATACCATCGTCGTGTTGTCGGTCATCGATAATCTGACTAAAGGCGCCGCCGGTCAGGCGATTCAAAATATGAACATCATGTTCGGCCTGGACGAAACCTCCGGTCTTGGCCTTCCTCCGCTCTTACCCTAAGCTTGCCCGGCGGGCGGCCGTACGGCCGCTATAATTCACGATAGTTCTACCGCATCAACGCCCGCCGGGAGGCTTTAGGGTTCATGTTCAAACGTCAGGCAACGGGGGAGCTCGTGGTCAAGCCGCGACTCTTGCCGCGTACCAAGCTATTGCTCATCGTCGGTGGCGTAACAGTGCTGGTGTCGGCGGCGGGCTGGTTTTACAACCACGGCCTCAGCACCGCCGGCTTCGAACGTTCTTTTGCCACGCAGGCGCAACAAAAACTCGAAGAAGAGCTGCAACGGCGAAACGCCGAGAATGACGAGCTGCGGGCGTCGTTGGCCCGCGCTGAACGCAGCCTGCAAATGGATGAAACCGCGTTCCAGGAATTGGACCGCTCGTTGAAGGCGTCGGCGCAAGAGATCGTCAAACTGCGCGAAGAGCTCAATTTTTACCGCAACATCATCTCGCCGGCCGACAAAAAAAGCGGCTTGCGCGTGCAGAGCTTGGACATTCAACCGGCCAACGGCGCCAATCAATATCGCTATAAGCTAGTGTTGATTCAGGCGCTCAAGCACGACCAAACGATTTACGGTTCGGTCAATTTCCAAATCAGCGGCGCTCTGGGTGCCGAAGACAAGGTAATAACAGTGCCGGGATCGAAAGTGAACCTGAAATATTTTCAGGACATCGAAGGACAGTTCGAGCTTCCGAAAGACTTCAAACCGCGGCAGATCAAGGTAAATGTCACACCTACCAGTGGCGCGCCCGTCGAGCAAAGCGTGCCCTGGCCGCTGGCCTAAAAATCTGACATACCAATCAAGGAGATCAGCGATGTCGATGTTGAACCCCCTCGGCAAGAGCCACAACGAAAAGCCCTGCAATACCATCGAAACGTTGGTAGGCGCGCGCACTGAGCTCAAAGGCGACCTGACGTTTTCCGGTGGTTTGCGGATCGATGGCAAGTTGAAAGGCAATGTGACTGCCAAAGGCGACGGCAATAGCACGCTGATATTGAGCGAGAACGCCTTAATTATCGGCAATGTCACTGTGCCCCATATCATCATCAATGGAACGATCAAGGGCACCGTGCGCGCGGCTGAACGCATCGAACTCCAGCCTAAAGCCGAGATCACCGGCGATGTCTACTACAAGGTCATGGAGATGGCGAGCGGGGCAGCGATTAACGGTAATTTGCTGCGCGAATCGATCGATACCAATCGGGAAAAAGCGCCTGTCGCCCGACTAAAACCTATCGGTAGCGGCGCGATGAACGAGGAAGAGGCATAGTTTGCGTTGACCCGGCGGGGCGCGAGGTCGATAATTTGTTTTATACCGTATGAGTTGAGGTGTTCCATGACCGCCGCTATGCCCGTGATGCCTGATCCGCTGACCTTTACCGACAGCGCTGCCAGTAAAGTGAAAGAGTTGATCACCGAGGAGAACAATCCCGACTTGATGCTGCGCGTTTTTGTTTCCGGCGGCGGCTGTTCCGGATTTCAGTATGGTTTCACTTTCGAAGAAACCGCCAACGACGACGACACTCGCGTCACCAAAAACGATGTAACGTTTTTAGTCGATCCGGTGAGTTTTCAGTACTTGGTAGGCGCGGAAATTGATTATCAGGAAGGTTTAGAGGGTGCGCAGTTCGTTATCAAGAACCCGAATGCGAAAACAACCTGCGGCTGCGGTTCTTCGTTTAACGCCTAAGCGAAATCGCTTGCAGTGATAAAAGAAGGAGGCATGTCGCCTCCTTTTTCTTTGGCGCTCGATAAATCGTGCAGAGATACCGGCGCGACCAAGGGATTAATGCCGCTTAGTCACTACCTTTCTCCCACTTAACGCATAGCCACGCTGCGACCGCTCACAAAATCAAGCTGAGTGAGCGCGGTAGTGGTGGTGCGTTGAAAGTCAGCACGTAGCTCCGGCGCGATCGTCTCACCCGTAGGAAACTCGAAAGTAAGAGGGTCTTGATAGTGACCATCGACGCGCAACTCGTAATGCAGATGCGGTCCAGTGGCGAGCCCAGTGCTGCCGACAGTGCCGATGATCGTGGCTTGGGTAACTTCTTGCCCAACTTTGAGATTGGTACGAAAGCGCGATAAGTGCGCATATACCGTGCTGAACGCGTTTCCATGATCGATCGTGATGGTTTTGCCATACCCCGTTTGCCATCCAAGCGCTGTAATGCGGCCTGACGCCGTGGCATGAATCGGCGTTCCTTCGGGCGCGGCATAATCGACGCCGTTATGCGCTAGCCACATTTTTAGCAGTGGGTGGTATCGCAAGCGTGAAAAAAGCGACGTGACTCGACTGAATTTGACCGGCGTGCGTAGGAACGCACGCCGTAGACTGCTGCCACTCGGAGTGTAGTAAGCGATCTTGCCATCCGGGCCGCGGAAACCGATGGCGCGGTACGTTTGTCCTCGGTTCACAAATTCGGCGGCGAGAATCTCGCCGTTAGCGATTTTTTGCCCACGCCAGTATTTTTCTTCGTGAATAACGGCGAAACGGTCACCGGCATTGACGTCGAGCGCAAAGTCGATGTCCCAGCCAAATATCTTCGCGAGCTCGAGAACCAGAGGATCGGTCGGTTCGTTGGCATCGTCACGATCGAAGAAGGATTCTTCGATGCGACCGGTTACATAAGCCAGGCGCACATCGACATGTTGGCTCTCGTTAGCGTCCAAGTTGCTGGCGGTGCGCACGAATGGCAGATTGGGGAGCGCGTCGTTGTGGCCGACCAGTTCTTGAAGTTGGCCAACCGCATCCATTCGCACCGCCAATGAATGATTTTGGAAAAGTTGATACCAATATTGCCGGCGAAGGACCGGAATATCGCTGCGCGTCGTGTCTGTCTCCGCCAGTTCTGTCGTTGTGGTCGACGTTTGATCACCGATATCGCTGAGCCCCAGTAACTGCTGAAGCGTTGGCGCAGCGAATATACCTGGCAAGGCATTAGGTTCGGGCAGCGGGATTGACGCGAGCGCGACCGACGTCGCGAACAGGCCGGCGCCGATTAAACACATTTTGCGCGGGCGCGCGTAGAGCTTACGTGAGCTAGTACTGAACCGTGATCGTTCTGCGATCGCTGAGCTCTTATTGCTTACCGCCCCCGTCCTGTTTTTTCTTAATTGTTGAAGCAACGCCATAGAGTACGAAATCCGTTCGAGTCGCCAATTTATCGGTCGCATCGAGCCTCGTCAAAAGCTACTAGTGTGGGATTTCCGCTGACACGAATGCGTTGCTATGGTGCGCATAACGCTAGCGATGATACGCTTGGCCGTGCTTCCACCGATGTTTCTGCGTTATGACCCAAATTATTTCTACTGAAAATACCCTGCGTATATTGAAACGCGGTACCGACGAACTGTTGCTCGAGAGCGAATTGCTTGAGCGGTTGGCGATGGGTAAGCCATTGCGAGTGAAGGCCGGTTTTGATCCAACAGCACCTGACCTGCACTTAGGACATACGGTGTTGTTGCAGAAGATGCGTGTATTTCAGGAACTCGGGCATCAGGTTTTTTTTCTGATTGGTGATTTCACCGGCATGATTGGCGATCCGACCGGTAAGAGCATCACTCGGCCGCCGCTCTCGCGCGAAGACGTATTGGCCAATGCACGCACGTATGAAGCGCAAATTTATAAAGTCCTTGATCCTGCTAAAACATCGGTAGTTTTCAATTCGAGCTGGATGGTCGAAATGAAGGCGGCAGATTTGGTTCAGCTTGCCGCTAAACATACGGTGGCGCGGATGCTGGAACGCGACGATTTTCAAAAACGCTACAGCTCGGGTCAACCAATCGCTATCCACGAGTTTCTATATCCGTTAATTCAGGGGTATGACTCGGTCGCGCTCCGCGCCGACATTGAGCTCGGCGGCACTGATCAGAAATTTAACTTGCTCGTCGGCCGCGAGCTGCAGAAACACTACGGCCAGCGGCCGCAGGTCGTGATGACGATGCCGCTGCTGGAAGGCCTCGATGGCGTCAACAAGATGTCGAAATCCCTCGGGAATTACATCGGCATTACCGAGCCGCCGGGGGAAATGTTCGGAAAAATCATGTCGATTTCCGACACATTAATGTGGAGATATTTTGAGTTGTTGTCTGAGAAGACGTCGGAAATGATCGACGCGATGAAGTGCAGCATCAATGAGGGCACTAACCCGCGGGACATAAAGTTTGAGCTCGCTAAGGAAATAGTTAATAGATTTCACGGAGGCAAAGGCTCATCCGCGGGAAATAACGCAATGCGCGATTTCATTGCGCGTTTTCAGCGCGACGAATTACCCGACGATATGCCGGAAGTGATCCTGCAGGCAGTCGATGGGAAGCTCGCAATGCCGCGATTACTAAAAGAAGCGGGCCTCGTACCAAGTACTTCCGAGGCAATTCGCCTTGTTCGCCAAGGGGGCGTGCGGTTGGACGGCGAGAAGTTATCTGACCCAGCACTCGAGATTCCTGCGGGTACAACCCACATTGTCCAAGTCGGCAAACGCAAATTTGCAAAAGTGTTGGTGCGTTAACTTTTATATTTTATAAAAGTGACATATTTCTCTTCTCCTTCGTAGCGAAGTTTCTTATAATCGCTTTCTCGATGTAGTTACTCCTGCTCAGTCAGGAACCCTTGTAAGTCGTTTTTTCTAAAGGCTTTGGTTGTCCGCTTTGGCAATCTTCCCCGTAGAAAAGAAATTGTAAAAAAGCATTGACCCAGCTAAGTGGCTGCGTATAATGCGCGACCTTCAAGGCCGGCAAGTAAGTGAATCAGCCGGCAGCTCTTTAAAAATTCGGATCAAGTAATTTGTGTGGGCGCTTTGTCGAGCCTTTGGTCATCCAATGAAAGGTGACTTGGTCGGTGCAAACCGGCCGGTCATTTAGCAGTTTTTTGTCTCGAAAGAGACTCCAAAGTTTTTAATTGGAGAGTTTGATCCTGGCTCAGATTGAACGCTGGCGGCATGCCTAACACATGCAAGTCGCACGCGAAAGGGGGCAACCCCGAGTAGAGTGGCGGACGGGTGCGTAATACGTAGGAATCTACCTAGTAGTGGGGGACAACCCGGCGAAAGCCGGGCTAATACCGCATACAACCTAAGGGTAAAAGCCGGGGACCGCAAGGCCTGGCGCTATTAGATGAGCCTGCGTCGGATTAGCTAGTTGGTAGGGTAAAAGCCTACCAAGGCTACGATCCGTAGCTGGTCTGAGAGGACGACCAGCCACACTGGGACTGAGACACGGCCCAGACTCCTACGGGAGGCAGCAGTGGGGAATATTGGACAATGGGGGCAACCCTGATCCAGCAATGCCGCGT